>NZ_JBJLSE010000022.1:0-45719 GCF_050871845.1 Kineococcus arenarius subsp. arenarius | reverse complement strand
GGGACCGTGCGGGGCACGGTCCCGGCCGGGTGGGTCACTGCCCGCCGGTGAGCTTCTCGCGCAGGGCGGCCAGGGCCTCGTCGGACGCGAGGGTGCCCGCGGCCTCGGGAGCCTCCGAGGTGTAGGAGGACGGGGCCGAGCCGGAGCTCGACGACGAGGACGCCGCGGAGGAGGACGCCGCAGCCGGCACGCCCTCGGCCTCGGCGCGGGCCTCGGCCTCGGCCTGCTCGGCGACCACGCGGCGGTGCGCCTCCCAGCGCTCGTGGGCGAGCGCGTACTGCGTCTCCCACTCCTCGCGCTGGGCCTCGTAGCCCTCGAGCCAGTCGTTGGTCTCGGGGTCGAAGCCCTCGGGGTACTTGTAGTTGCCCTGCTCGTCGTAGTCGGCGGCCATGCCGTACAGCGACGGGTCGAACTCGTCGCCGGCGGCGGCGAGGGACTCGGTGGCCTGCTTCAGCGAGAGGGAGATCCGGCGACGCTCGAGGTCGATGTCGATGACCTTGACGAAGATGTCGCTGTTGACCTGGACGACCTGCTCGGGCACCTCGACGTGGCGCTCGGCCAGCTCGGAGATGTGCACCAGGCCCTCGATGCCGTCGTCGACGCGCACGAACGCGCCGAACGGGACGAGCTTGGTGACCTTGCCCGGCACGACCTGGCCGATGGCGTGGGTGCGGGCGAACTGCTGCCACGGGTCTTCCTGGGTGGCCTTCAGCGACAGGGACACGCGCTCGCGGTCCATGTCGACGTCGAGCACCTCGACGGTGACCTCCTGGCCGACCTCGACGACCTCGGAGGGGTGGTCGATGTGCTTCCAGGACAGCTCGGAGACGTGCACCAGGCCGTCCACGCCGCCCAGGTCGACGAACGCGCCGAAGTTGACGATCGAGGAGACCACGCCGGAGCGGACCTGACCCTTCTGCAGGGTCGTGAGGAAGTTCTGGCGGACCGCCGACTGGGTCTGCTCGAGCCAGGCGCGGCGGGACAGGACCACGTTGTTGCGGTTCTTGTCCAGCTCGATGATCTTGGCTTCGATCTTCTGCCCCACGTAGGGCTGCAGGTCGCGCACGCGGCGCATCTCCACCAGCGACGCCGGCAGGAAGCCGCGCAGGCCGATGTCCAGGATGAGACCACCCTTGACGACCTCGATGACGGTGCCCTCGACGACCTCGTCGGCTTCCTTCTTCGCCTCGATCGTGCCCCAGGCGCGCTCGTACTGCGCGCGCTTCTTGGACAGGATCAGGCGGCCTTCCTTGTCCTCCTTCTGGAGGACGAGAGCTTCCACCTCGTCGCCGACGCCGACGACCTCGTTGGGGTCGACGTCGTGCTTGATGGAGAGCTCGCGCGAGGGGATGACGCCCTCGGTCTTGTAACCGATGTCGAGGAGGACCTCGTCACGGTCGACCTTCACGATGGTGCCGGAGACGATGTCACCGTCGTTGAAGTACTTGATGGTGGCATCGACCGCTGCGAGGAAGTCCTCAGCCGATCCGATGTCGTTGATCGCGATCTGAGGGGTGGCGCTCGCCGGAGCGGTCGTCGTGGTCGTCATGGAGGTAGGGGCTCCGTCAGGGACAGTCGAAGGGTCACGCCCGGGGGTTCCCGGCCGCCACGGGCGCGGACCTCGGAACATGTCGTGGAACCGGGGGCGGACGCTCGCCGTTCAAGCCTACCGGCGCTGCTGCCCCCAGGCAAAGCACCCCCGCTCCCCCGCGCGCCCGCGAGCGCCGCGGGGTCGGGGCCGCTGGGAGGATGCGGCGGTGGGCGAGGACGAGGTGGACGAGGACGTGGTGGGCGGCGGGTTCGCGGTGCGGCGCCGGGCGGTGGGGGCCCGGGAGGTGGTGGCGGCCCAGCGCGGCTGGTGGGACCGCGAGGCGGTGGGTTACCGGGCCGAGCACGGTGCGTTCCTGGGGGACGCGCGGGTGGGTTCGGACCTGGTGTGGGGGCCGGAGGGGTTGCGCGAGGAGGACGCGGGGCTGCTGGGGGACGTGCGGGGTCTGCGCGTGCTGGAGGTGGGGGCCGGGGCGGCGCAGTGCTCGCGGTGGTTGGCGGGGCGCGGGGCGCGGGTGGTGGCCAGCGACCTGTCGGGCGGGATGCTGGCGCAGGGGGTCGCCGCGGACGCGGAGGCGGGGGTGGTGACGCCGCTGGTGCAGTGCGACGCGCGGGTGCTGCCGTTCGCGTCGGGGGTGTTCGACGTGGTGTTCACCTCGTACGGGGCGTTGCCGTTCGTGGCGGACGTGGAGCGGGTGCTGGTGGAGGTGGTGCGGGTGCTGCGGCCGGGTGGGCGGTTGGTGGCGAGCGTGCCGCACCCGGTGCGGTGGGCGTTGCCGGACGTGCCGGGGCCGGAGGGGTTGCGGGTGCACCACTCGTACTTCGACCGCCGTCCGTACGTGGAGACGGACAGCGGTGGTGGGGGTGCTGAGGTGGTGACGTACGCCGAGCACCACCGGACGGTGGGTGACTGGGTGCGTCTGGTGCGGGGTGCGGGGCTGGTGCTGGAGGACCTGGTGGAGCCGGAGTGGGCGGCTGGGGACGCGGTGTGGGGCGGGTGGAGCCGGCTGCGGGGGGAGCTGGTGCCGGGCACGCTGGTGCTGTGCTGCACGGTGCCGGGGCGGGCGGCGGGCTGAGGGACCGCCCGGGCACGGGGTGCGCGGGTGGCCCGGGGCGCCGCTCCCCCGCGGGTCCCCGCGGAGGTGGCGGGTTCAGCGCGGGGCAGGTACACGCGCACGACCTGGTGGTCGGCGGTCGCGGCCTCGGCGGGCGGGAGCCCGGAGCGGCCGTCGACCAGCGCCCGGACGCCGTTGGCGTTGAAGCCCTGGCCGTAGGGGAGGTCGCCGGTCAGGTCCTGGGTCCGCGCGCCGTCGGCGCCGGGCAGGGGGCCGGCGGGCCCGGGCACCCCTGCCGGGGGTGTCGGGTCCGCCGGTGCCGGGGCGTGGTCAGTGGCCGGCTTCGTGCCAGGAGCGTCCGGCGCCGACGGAGACGTCGAGGGGGACGGCGAGGTCGGCTGCTCCGGCCATGGTGGTGCGCACGAGGTGTTCGAGCTGGTCGCGTTCGCCGGGGGCGACTTCGAGGACGAGTTCGTCGTGGACCTGCAGGAGCAGGCGCGAGCGCAGTCCGGCGTCGCGCAGGGCGGTGTCGAGGTCGAGCATGGCGACCTTGATGATGTCGGCGGCCGAGCCCTGGATGGGGGCGTTGAGGGCTGCGCGCTCGGCCATCTCGCGGCGCTGGCGGTTGTCGCTGGTGAGGTCGGGCAGGTAGCGGCGCCGGCCCATGATGGTCTCGGTGTAGCCGACGCGGCGGGCTTCGTCGACGACGCCGTGCAGGTAGTCGCGCACGCCGCCGAAGCGTTCGAAGTAGTCGTCCATGAGGCTGCGGGCCTCTTCGGTGGTGATCTTCAGCTGGTTGGACAGGCCGAAGGCGGACAGCCCGTAGGCCAGGCCGTAGGACATGGCTTTGATCTTGGCGCGCATGTCGGGGGTGACGTCGGCGGGTTCGACGCGGAAGACGCGGCTGCCGACGAAGCGGTGCAGGTCCTCGCCGGAGGTGAAGGCGGCGATGAGGCCGGTGTCGCCGGACAGGTGCGCCATGATGCGCATCTCGATCTGGGAGTAGTCGGCGGTGAGCAGGCTGTCGTAGGTGGTGCCGTCGTGGTCGCGTCCGACGACGAAGGCGGCGCGGATGCGGCGGCCCTCGTCGGTGCGGATGGGGATGTTCTGCAGGTTGGGGTCGGTTGAGCTGAGGCGGCCGGTGGCGGCGATCATCTGCTGGAAGGTGGTGTGGACGCGGCCGTCGTCGGCGACGGACTTGCGCAGGCCCTCGACGGTCTGGCGCAGGCGGGAGGCGTCGCGGTGTTCGAGCAGGTGCTGCAGGAACGGGTGGCCGGTCTTGACGAAGAGGGAGGCCAGGGCGTCGGCGTCGGTGGTGTAGCCGGTCTTGGTGCGCTTGGTCTTGGGCATGGCGAGCTGCTCGAAGAGGACGGTCTGCAGCTGCTTGGGTGAGCCGAGGTTGATCTCGGTGCCGATGACCTCGTGCGCCTGGCGCTGGGCCTGGGCGACGCGGTCGGCGAAGTGGTTCTCGAGGTCGGCGAGCAGGTCGTCGTCGACGGCGATGCCGGTGCGTTCGGCGCGGGCGAGGACGTCGACGAGGGGGAGCTCGACCTGGTGCAGCAGGCGGGTGCCGCCGCGGGTCTCCAGCTCGGCGGCCAGGACGTCGGCGAGCTCGGTGACGGCCAGGGCGCGGACCATGCCCTCCTCGGCGCGGGCCTGCAGGTCGGCGCCGACGGGGCCGTCGCCGGCGTCGAGGGTGAGCTGCTCGTCGTCGCCGGCGGCGGGTGCGGTGCCGGCGGGGGTGCTGGGGGTCTCGGCGCGCAGTTCGCGCTTGAGGTGGCGCACGGCGAGGTCGGCGAGGTCGTAGCTGCGCTGGTCGGGGCGGCACAGGTAGGCGGCCAGGGCGGTGTCCATGACGACGCCGGCCAGGGGCCAGCCGCGGGCGGCCAGCGCGTGGCTGGGGCCCTTGACGTCGTGGGCGAGCTTGGGGGCCGCGGGGTCGGCCAGCCAGGCGGCGAGGGCGCGTTCGTCCTCGGGGGTGAGGGTGGTGGGGTCCAGCCAGGCGGCGACGCCGTCGGCGCCGGCGAGCGCCAGGCCGGTGACGTCGCCGGTGCCGCGGTGCCACTGGCCGCTGACGTGCAGGCCGGTGGGGCCGGTGGCGTGCTCGGTGAGCCAGGTGGCGACCTCGTCGTCGAGGAGGACGGCGCCGTCGACGCCGAAGCCGGCTTCGGCCTCGGGTTCGGCGGCTTCGAGGGTGGCGAAGAGGCGGTCGCGCAGGACGCGGAACTCCAGGCCGTCGAAGACGGTGTGGACCTGTTCGCGGTCCCAGGGGCGGCGCACGAGGTCCTCGACGTGGACGGTGAGGTCGAGGTCGCGCACGAGGGCGTTCAGGCGCCGGTTGCGGATGACGCCGTCGAGGTGGGCGCGCAGGCTCTCGCCGGCCTTGCCCTTGATGAGGTCGGCGTGGGCGATGACGCCGTCGAGGCCGTCGTAGGTGCCGATCCACTTGGCGGCGGTCTTGGGGCCGACGCCGGGCACGCCGGGCAGGTTGTCGGAGGTCTCGCCGACGAGGGCGGCGAGGTCGGGGTAGCGCTCGGGGGGTACGCCGTAGCGTTCGGTGACGACGTCGGGGGTCATGCGCAGCAGGTCGGAGACGCCCTTGCGCGGGTACAGGACGGTGACGCCGTCGCGGACGAGTTGCAGGGCGTCGCGGTCGCCGGTGGAGATGAGGACCTCGTAGTCGGCGGCGACGGCGTTCTCGGTGAGGGTGGCGATGACGTCGTCGGCCTCGTACCCCTCCTTCTCGACGACGGGCACGCGCAGGGCGGCGAGGACTTCCTTGACGAGTTCGACCTGGCCGCGGAACTCGTCGGGGCTCTTGAGGCGGGTGGCCTTGTAGTCGGCGTAGGCCTCGGTGCGGAAGGTGGAGCGCGAGACGTCGAAGGTGACGGCGAGGTGGGTGGGCTCCTCGTCGCGCAGGACGTTGATGAGCATGGAGGTGAACCCGTACACCGCGTTGGTGGGCTGGCCGGTGCTGGTGGCGAAGTTGTCCACGGGCAGGGCGTAGAAGGCGCGGTAGGCCAGGGAGTGGCCGTCGACCAGCAGCAGGCGGGGGCGGGTCTGCTGGGGGGTGCGGCTGGTGGCGCGGCGGGACGTCGACGCGGCAGGTGGGGTCACGCCGGTCAGGGTAGTCAGGGGGTGCGACGCGCGGGGTGCGGGAGCGCTGGGGCCGGGCCGGCGGGGTGCTGGGGGGTCAGCTGACGGGGGTGGCGTCGGGCAGGGGTCCGGTGCTGTCGCGGGGGGTGGGCAGCGCGGTGCTGCGGGCCAGGCGGGCGCGCAGGGAGCGGCGGCGGGCCACGACGCCGGAGCTGTGCGCGTCGCGGGCGGTGGAGCCGTCCAGGGCCAGGCGGCGGCGCAGCACGGTCAGGGGGGCGGCGCGGCGCACGACGACGGGGGCGAAGCCGAGCCGGGCCAGGTAGCGGGTGTAGTCGCGGTCGCCGGGCAGTGCGGTGCAGGCCAGCTGCTCGGCGCCCTCGGCTTCGGCGAGCTGCAGTGCGCGGCGCAGCAGCGCGCGGCCGACGCCGCGGCGGCGGTGCTCGGGCACCACGTGCAGGTGCTCGATGCTGGGGCCGGCGCAGCCGCCCAGGGGCAGCAGGGGTGAGGAGGTCAGCAGGGCGTAGCCGACGGGTTCACCGGCCACGGTGGCCAGCAGGACGCGCACGGAGCCGTCGGTCAGGGCGTGCCGGAGGCGGGTGCGCACGCTGTCGACGGAGGCGCGCAGCTGACCGGCGTCGAAGCGTGCGGAGGCGTAGAGGTCCATCAGGGTTTCCACGTCGGTGGCCGCGGCTTCGCGCACCACCACGGCAGGTCTCGGCACGGCGTCCTCCTCGAAAGGACCGGGCCCCCGCTTCCGGTCGCCGCGCTCGCGGCTGAGGGGACCTTAGGGCCTTCGCGGGGCTGAGCGGAAGATCCGGGTGGGCCCCGGGGGGTGGTGGTGGGTGCTTTCACCCGGGTGGTGCACCGGTGGGGACGGCCCGGTCACCGGCGGTGGTGCCCGGGCCGTCCTCAGGGGTGGAGCGGGGGTGCTGCGGGGGTGTTGCGGGGGTGGAGCGGGGGGTGGTCAGGAGCGGTCGTCGCCGGCGTTGATGACCGTGGTGGCGACCTCGCGCATCGTCAGGCGCTTGTCCATGGAGGTCTTCTGGATCCAGCGGAACGCCTCGGGTTCGCTCATGCCGAACTGGGTCTGCAGCTTGGACTTGGCGCGGTCGACGAGCTTGCGGGTCTCGAAGCGGTCGGCGAGGTCGGCGACCTCGTCCTCCAGGGCCATGATCTGCTGGTGCCGGCTGACGGCGATCTCCACGGCGGGCAGCAGGTCGGCGGAGGTGAAGGGCTTGACGACGTACGCCATGGCGCCGGCGTCGCGGGCGCGTTCGACGAGCTCGGCCTGGGAGAAGGCGGTCAGCAGCACGACGGGCGCGATGCGGGCCTTGACGATGCGCTCGGCCGCGGAGATGCCGTCCAGGACGGGCATCTTGATGTCCATCACGACCAGGTCGGGCTTGTGCTCCTCGGCCAGGGCGACCGCCTGCTCGCCGTCGCCGGCCTCGCCGACGACGTCGTAGCCGGCCTCCCGGAGCATCTCCACGATGTCGAGGCGGATGATCGCCTCGTCCTCCGCGACGACCACCCGGCGAGCGGTGGAGGACGGGGTCGCGGCGGTGTCGGAAGTGTTGGTCACGCCCTCATCCTAGTGGGCCGGTGTCGGCGCGTCGGAGCCCCGTCACCCCGCCGGGCGCGGTGCGTGGACCGGTAGGGTGGCCGGACCGGCACCCGCGGGTGCCGGCGGTGCGCCCCGGTAGCCCAACCGGCAGAGGCAATCGACTCAAACTCGATCCAGTGTGGGTTCGAATCCCACCCGGGGCACCGCGCGCGCGAACGGGCCCGCACTCCCCCTCGAGGGGGCGTGCGGGCCCGTTCGCGTGCGGGTCGGCTCAGGCGTAGGCCGAGGAGACCCCCGCGGTGGCGTCGCCGATGCGGTGCACGCGCACGGCGTTGGTGGAGCCCACGATGCCCGGGGGGGCACCGGCGACGATGACGATGAGGTCGCCCTCGGCGCAGCGGCCCATCTCCCGCAGGCGCTGGTCCAGGGCCTTGACCATCTCGTCGGTGGTGCTGATGAACGGGGCGTGGTGCGGCTCGATGCCCCAGCTGAGCGCGAGGCGGCGGCGGGTGGCGTGCTCGGGGGTGAACGCCAGCAGCGGGATCGGCGAGCGCAGCCGGGACAGCCGGCGCGCGGAGTCGCCGGACTGGGTGAAGGTGACCAGCAGGGTGGCGTCGAGCTGCTTGCCGATCTCCGAGGCGGCCAGGGTGACCGCACCGCCCTTGGTGTGCGGGGTGCTGCCCAGGGGGGCGATGCGCTCGGCGCCGTGGGTCTCGGTGTTCTCGATGATGCGGGCCATGGTGCGCACGGCCTCGTAGGGGAAGGTGCCCACGCTGGTCTCCCCCGACAGCATCAGCGCGTCGGCGCCGTCCAGGACGGCGTTGGCGCAGTCGGAGGCCTCCGCGCGGGTGGGGCGCGGGGCGGTGATCATCGACTCGAGCATCTGGGTGGCGACGATGACGGGCTTGGCCTGGCGGCGGGCCAGCTCGATGGCGCGCTTCTGGACGAGGGGGACCTCTTCCAGGGGCAGTTCGACGCCGAGGTCGCCGCGGGCGACCATGATGCCGTCGAAGGCGGCGACGACCTCGCGCAGGTTCTGCACCGCCTGCGGCTTCTCGACCTTGGCGATGACCGGGACGGTCACGCCCTCCTCGTCCATGATCTTGTGGACGTCGTCGGCGTCGGCCGCGGAGCGCACGAAGGACAGGGCGACCATGTCCACGCCCAGGCGCAGCGCGAAGCGCAGGTCCTCCACGTCCTTCTCGGACAGGGCGGGCACGCTGACCGCGACGCCGGGCAGGTTGATGCCCTTGTTGTTGCTGACCGGCCCGGGCACGCTCACCCGGGTGACCACGCGGGGGCCGTCGACGGCGGTGACGTCCAGGCCGACCTTGCCGTCGTCGATGAGGATGCGGTCGCCGACCGACACGTCGCCGGTCAGGCCCTTGTAGGTGGTGGAGCACACGTCCTTGGTGCCCACGACGTCCTCGGTGGTGATGGTGAAGACGTCACCGACGGCGAGGTCGTGCGGGCCGTCGGCGAACCGCCCGAGGCGGATCTTGGGGCCTTGCAGGTCGGCGAGGATGCCGACGGAGCGTCCGGTGGCCTCCGCGGCGGCCCGCACCCCCTCGAAGTTGGCCCGGTGGTCCTCGTGGGAACCGTGGCTGAGGTTCATCCGGGCGACGTCCATCCCGGCGTCCACCAGGGCACGCAACCGCTCGGGGCCGGCGACGGCGGGCCCGAGGGTGCAGACGATCTTCGCTCTGCGCATGGCACGACCCTATGCCGCCCCGGGGTCGGCGCGCTGCGCGGGGCGCGTCCGGGCCCGTGCGCTCGCCGCCTGCTCACCGGGCGGTCACCGGCCCGTCACCGCCGGCCCCGCCCCCCGGGGTGCGCCGGCGCGCGGCTGGTCCATGCTTGCTGCCATGACGACGGGAACGGGGACGGGCAGCGACGACGTGGTGCTGGGGACCGCGGTGGACCGGGAGATCGACGAGCTGATCGAGGAGGGCGTGGCCGACCTCGAGCACGAGTACGCCGTCTACGTGCGGCTGCACGCGGACGCCGACTGGCCCGGCGGCGCGCTGCAGGAGCTGGTGGCGGCGCTGCGCACCGCGCACCCGCGCATCGAGTCGGTGCACGCGCCGGAGCACGACGTGGTCATCAGCGTCGACGGGGACGGTCTGGACGCCGAGAGCGCCGCGCAGCGGGCGCTGGTGAAGGTGGAGCAGGCGGCGGCCGAGCGGGGCCTGGCCGGGCACGCCGCGGACGTCACCGTGATCAGCGACTCCGCGGTGTGGGTGTACGACCGGGAGACCGTCGCCGGCTGGTGAGCCCCTCCCCCGCCGCCGGCCCGCCGGCGGGGCTGGACGGGTCCGGGCTGGACGGGTCCGGGCGGGGCTGGGCGGACGGATCGGTGGTGGAGGGTTCGGTGCAGGACGGGGAGCACCCCGCGGTCGAGACGGTCGTGCCGCGCACGTGGACGCAGCTGCAGGACGTGCTGTTCTCCGAGCCGTGGCCGCAGCGGGCGGGGCGCTACCACTCCAACGTGGTGCACCGGGGCCTGGCGTGCGCCGGGTACGGCCTGCTGACGTCGGTGCAGCGGCTGGGCCGGGTGGAGCGCGAGACGGACCTGCTGCGCAACTTCCGCAAGTACTCGCGGGTGCCGTTCGGTCAGCAGGAGAGCGACTGGGAGTGGCTGACGCTGGCGCAGCACCACGGCCTGCCCACCCGGGTGCTGGACTGGACGTACTCGCCGCTGGTGGCGCTGCACTTCGCCACCGCGGACGTGGCGCGCCACGACGAGGACGGGGCGGTGTGGAGCGCGGACTTCGTCGCCGCGCACGAGCGGTTGCCCGAGCGGGTGCGCGGGGCGCTGCGGGAGTCGGGGGGCACGGCGTTCACCGTGGACCTGCTGGGGCAGGTGGCTCCCACCCTGGCGCGCTTCGACGCCCTGGACGCAGAGCCCTTCATGGTGTTCTTCGAGCCGCCGTCGCTGGACGAGCGGATCGTCAACCAGTACGCGAGCTTCTCGGTGCTGTCCTGCCCGCGCCAGCGGACCGACGAGTGGCTGGCGCGGACGCAGCCGCCGCTGGTGCGCAAGGTGGTCGTGCCCGCGGCGCTGAAGCCGGTGGTGCGTGAGCGCCTGGACCAGGCCAACGTGACCGAGCGGGTGCTCTTCCCCGGGCTGGACGGGCTGAGCCGGTGGCTGACGCGCTACTACTCCAGCCCGCCGCGCTGGTGAGCGCGGCGGGCCGGAGCAGGGCGCTCAGGCGGTCAGCGGGGCGGCGTCGGCGCGGATGGGCGCGGGCAGGGCGGTGTCGCCCATGAGGTGCTCGTCGACCGCGGCCGCGCAGGCGCGGCCCTCGGCGATGGCCCACACGATCAGGGACTGCCCGCGCCCGGCGTCGCCGGCCACGAACACCCCCGGGGTGGAGGTGGCGTACCCGGGGGTGCGGGTGAAACGGGTGCGCTCGTCCGCCACCAGGCCCAGCTGCTCGACCAGGCCGCCGTGCTCGGGGCCGGTGAAACCGATGGCCAGCAGCACCAGCTGGGCGGGCAGGTCCTGCTCGGTGCCCTCCACCGGCGTCCAGACGCCGTCGACCTTGACCACCTCGACGATGCGCAGGGCCTTGACGCGGCCGTGCTCGTCGCCGATGAGGGCGCGGGTGCTGGCGGAGAACTTCCGCTGCCCGCCCTCCTCGTGGGAGGAGGAGAGGCTGAACACCTTGGGCATGGTGGGCCACGGCTCGTTCTCGGAGCGCTCCCCCGGTGCCTTGGGG
Source organism: Kineococcus arenarius subsp. arenarius (assembly GCF_050871845.1). Classification (NCBI taxonomy): domain Bacteria; kingdom Bacillati; phylum Actinomycetota; class Actinomycetes; order Kineosporiales; family Kineosporiaceae; genus Kineococcus; species Kineococcus arenarius. Next base: position 34,734 of record NZ_JBJLSE010000022.1, on the reverse strand, counting down.
TAGATGTCCAGCTGGGTGACCGAGCGGGCGCCCTGGCGCAGCGCGGTGCCGTAGCAGTCCGAGCCGGTGTCGCCGCCGCCGATGATGACGACGTCCAGGCCTGCGGCGTCGATGTAGTCGTCCGGGCGCGGCTCGCCCACCGCGGTGCGGTTGGTGGGGGGCAGGTACTGCATGGCCTGGTGGATGCCGGACAGCTCGCGGCCGGGCAGGTCCACGTCGCGCCACTGCGTGGCGCCGGTGGCGACCACGACGGCGTCGTAGCGCTCGCGCAGCTGCTCGCCGGTGATGTCGGTGCCGATGTCCACCCCGGTGCGGAAGCGGGTGCCCTCGGCCTCCATCTGCGCCAGGCGCCGGTCCAGGACGGAACGCTCCATCTTGAACTCGGGGATGCCGTAGCGCATCAGCCCGCCGATCTTGTCGTCGCGCTCGTAGACGGCGACGGTGTGACCGGCGCGGGTCAGCTGCTGGGCGGCGGCCAGGCCCGCGGGCCCGGAGCCGACCACGGCGACGGTCTTGCCGGTCAGCCGCTCCGGCGGGCGCGGCTCGATCCAGCCGTTGTCGGCGGCCGTCTCGGCGATCATGACTTCGACCTGCTTGATGGTGACCGGCGGCTGGTTGATGCCCAGCACGCAGGCGGACTCGCACGGCGCCGGGCACAGCTTGCCGGTGAACTCCGGGAAGTTGTTCGTGGCGTGCAGGCGCTCGATGGCCTCGTGCATGTCGCCGCGGCTGACGAGGTCGTTCCACTCGGGGATGAGGTTCCCCAGCGGGCAGGCGTTGTGGCAGAAGGGGATGCCGCAGTCCATGCAGCGCCCGGCCTGGCGCTGCAACTGGTCCTGGCTCTGCTTCTCGTAGACCTCGCGCCAGTCCATCAGGCGCAGCGGCACGGGGCGGCGCGGGGGCAGTTCGCGGTCGCGGACCTTCAGGAAACCGCGGGGATCAACCATGGGAAGCCTCCATGATGCGGGTCAGCACGGCTTCGGAGTCCGGCTCCAGCCCGTCGCTGACGGCTCGGGCGCGCACCTGCAGGACGCGGCGGTAGTCGCGCGGGACGATCGTGGAGAAGCGCCGGCGGGCGGTGCCCCAGTCGGCCAGCAGCTTGGCGGCCAGCGGGGACTCGGTGTGCTCGCGGTGGGCGACGAGCAGGTCGTGCACGCGGGCGGCGGCCTCGTCGTCCAGGGGTTCGACGTCGACCATGTCGCGGTTGACGCGGGACTCCTTCAGGTCCAGCACGTGCGCCAGGCCACCGGACATGCCGGCGGCGACGTTGCGCCCGGTGCGGCCCAGGATCACGACCTCGCCACCGGTCATGTACTCCAGCGCGTGGTCGCCGACACCCTCGACCACGGCGGTGGCGCCGGAGTTGCGCACGCAGAAGCGTTCGCCGACCTCCCCGCGCAGGAAGATCGACCCGGAGGTCGCGCCGTAGCCGATGACGTTGCCGGCGACGATGTCGCGCTCGCGCGAGCCGCTGGCGCGGTCCGGGCGCACCACGACGGTGCCGCCGGACAGGCCCTTGCCGACGTAGTCGTTGGTGTCGCCGAACAGGCGCAGGGTGATGCCGCGCGGCAGGAACGCGCCCAGCGACTGCCCCGCCGAACCGGTCAGGGTGATGTCGATGGTGCCCTCGGGCAGGCCCTCCTCGCCCCGGGCCTTGGTGACCTCGTGGCCCAGCAGCGTGCCGATCGTGCGGTTGACGTTGCGCACCGGCACCTCGATCTTCACCGGGGTGCCGTCGCGCAGGGCGGCGCTGGCGCGCTCGATGAGGACGTGGTCCAGCGCCTTCTCCAGGGCGTGGTCCTGCGTCTGGGTCTGGTGCAGGGCCGTGCCGGCCGGGGCCGCGGGGGCGTGCAGGATCGGGGCCAGGTCCAGCCCGGCCGCCTTCCAGTGCGACACCGCCCGGCGGGTGTCGAGGACCTCGACGTGGCCGACGGCCTCCTGCAGGGAGCGGAAGCCCAGCTGGGCGAGGTACTCGCGCACCTCCTGGGCCAGGTACTCGAAGAACGTCACCAGGTACTCGGCCTTGCCGGTGAACCGGGCGCGCAGCTCGGGGTTCTGGGTGGCCACCCCGACCGGGCAGGTGTCCAGCTGGCACACGCGCATCATGATGCAGCCGGAGACGACCAGCGGGGCGGTGGCGAAGCCGAACTCCTCGGCGCCCAGCAGGGCGGCCACGACGACGTCGCGGCCGGTCTTCAGCTGCCCGTCGACCTGCACGGAGATGCGGTCGCGCAGGCCGTTGACGACGAGGGTCTGCTGGGTCTCGGCCAGGCCGAGCTCCCAGGGGCCGCCGGCGTGCTTGAGGCTGGTCAGCGGGGCCGCACCGGTGCCGCCGTCGTGCCCGGAGATCAGCACGACGTCGGCCTTGGCCTTGGACACGCCGGTGGCGACCGTGCCGACGCCGACCTCGGAGACGAGCTTGACGTGCACGCGCGCCGCGGGGTTGGAGTTCTTCAGGTCGTGGATGAGCTGGGCGAGGTCCTCGATGGAGTAGATGTCGTGGTGCGGCGGCGGGGAGATGAGCCCGACGCCGGGGGTGGAGTGCCGGGTCTTGGCGATGTTCGGGTAGACCTTGTGCCCGGGCAGCTGCCCGCCCTCGCCGGGCTTGGCGCCCTGGGCGACCTTGATCTGCAGGTCGGTCGCCGAGGAGAGGTAGTTGCTGGTCACGCCGAAGCGGCCGGAGGCGATCTGCTTGACCTTCGAGGTCTTCTCGGGGTCGTACAGCCGCTCGACGTCCTCACCGCCCTCGCCGGAGTTGGAGCGGGCGCCGAGGCGGTTCATGGCGATCGCGAGGACCTCGTGGGCCTCCTGGCTGATGGAGCCGTAGCTCATCGCGCCGGTGGAGAAGCGCTTGACGATCTCGCTGACCGGCTCGACCTCGTCGACGGGGACGGGCTCGCGCACGCCCTTCTTGAGCTGCAGCAGCCCGCGCAGGGTCATCAGGCGCGCGGCCTGCTCGTCCACGCGGCGGGTGTAGCTGCGGAACAGCTCCTCGTTGCGCTGGCGGGTGGAGTGCTGCAGCTGGAAGACGGTCTCGGGGTCGAACAGGTGCGGTTCGCCCTCGCGGCGCCACTGGTACTCCCCACCGGTCTCCAGGCGGCGGTGGGCGCGCTCCTGGCCCTCGACGGGGTAGGCCAGGCGGTGGCGGCGGGCGACCTCCTCGGCGAGCACGTCGAGACCGACCCCGCCCAGGCGCGAGGTGGTGGCGGTGAAGTACTCGTCGACGAGGGTCTGCGACAGGCCCAGGGCCTCGAAGACCTGCGCGCCGCGGTAGGAGGCGACGGTGGAGATGCCCATCTTGGACATGACCTTCAGCACGCCCTTGCCGAGGGCCTTGATGAGGTTCTTCACCGCGGTGGCCGGGTCCACGCCGGGGATGACGCCGTTGCGGGCCAGGTCCTCGACGGTCTCCATGGCCAGGTAGGGGTTGATGGCGGCGGCGCCGTAGCCCACCAGCAGGGCCACGTGGTGGACCTCGCGCACGTCGCCGGCCTCGACGACCAGGCCGACCTGGGTGCGCAGCTTCTGGCGCACCAGGTGGTGGTGCACCGCGGACGTCAGCAGCAGCGAGGGGATCGGGGCCAGCTCGGCGGTGGAGTCGCGGTCGGACAGCACCACGAAGACGGCGCCGTCGGCGATGGCGCGCGAGACCTCCGCGCGGATCTCCTCGATGCGCCGGGCCAGTTCCGCACCGCCGCCGGCCACGCGGTACAGGCCCTTGACGGTGTGGGTGGTGCGGCCCGGGTTGCGGCGGTCGCGGTCGATGTGGACGATCTTGGCGAGCTCGTCGTTGTCGATGACCGGGAAGGGCAGGACCAGCTGGTGGCAGTGCGCCGGGGAGGCCGCCAGGAAGTTCTGCTGGGGCCCGGCGATGGTGATCAGCGAGGTGACGAGCTCCTCGCGGATGGCGTCCAGCGGCGGGTTGGTGACCTGCGCGAACAGCTGGGTGAAGTAGTCGAACAGCAGCCGGGGGCGCTCGGAGAGCACCGCCAGGGGGGTGTCCGAGCCCATGGACCCGATGGGCTCGGCGCCGGCGCGGGCCATCGGGGCGAGGATGAGGCGCAGCTCCTCCTCGGTGTAGCCGAAGGTCTGCTGGCGGCGGGCCACCGAGGCGTGGGTGTGCACGACGTGCTCGCGCGGGGGCAGGTCGCCCAGGTGCACGACGTTCTTCAGCCACTCGGCGTAGGGCTGGGCGGCGGCGAGCTCGGCCTTGATCTCGTCGTCCTCGACGATGCGCCCGCGGGCGGTGTCGACGAGGAACATCTTGCCCGGGGCGACGCGACCGCGGTTGACGACCGAGGCGGGGTCGAGGTCCAGGACGCCGACCTCGCTGGCGAGCACGACCAGGCCGTCGTCGGTGACCCAGTAGCGCGAGGGGCGCAGGCCGTTGCGGTCGAGCACGCAGCCGATGAGGGTGCCGTCGGTGAAGGTGAGGTTGGCCGGGCCGTCCCACGGCTCGGAGAACATCGAGTGGAACTCGTAGAAGGCCCGGCGGGCCGGGTCCATCTCGGTGTTGTTCTCCCACGCCTCGGGGATCATCATCAGCACCGCGTGCGGCAGGGAGCGCCCGGCCAGGTGCAGCAGCTCCAGGACCTCGTCGAAGGAGGCGGAGTCGGAGCCCTCGGTGGCGCAGACCGGCCCCAGGCGCTGCACGTCGCCGGGGATGAGCGGGGTGCTCATCGTGGACTCGCGCGCGGCGGTCCAGTTGCGGTTGCCCTTGACGGTGTTGATCTCGCCGTTGTGGGCGATGGTGCGGAAGGGGTGCGCCAGCGGCCAGGAGGGGAAGGTGTTCGTGGAGAAGCGGGAGTGGACCAGGCCCAGCTCGCTGGTGAAGCGGCGGTCGGACAGGTCCGGGAAGAACGGCTCCAGCTGCCCGGTGGTCAGCATGCCCTTGTAGACCATGGTGCGCGCCGACAGGGAGGGGAAGTACACGCCCAGCTCGCGCTCGGCGCGCTTGCGCAGCGGGTAGGCGCGCCGGTCCAGGTCGATGCCGCTCTCCCCCGCCTCGCCGGCCAGGAACAGCTGCGCGAAGTGGGGCATGCAGGCGCGGGCCTGGGCGCCGACCAGGTCGGCGGTCACGGGCACCTCGCGCCAGCCGAGCACGCGCAGACCCTCCTCGTCGGCCAGCTGCTCGATGCGCGCGACGGCCTCGGCGCGCTCGCTGGCGTCCAGGGGCAGGAAGGCGTTGCCGGCGGCGTAGGCGCCCTTGGCCGGCAGCTCGACGCCCTGCTCGGCCATCACGGCGCGCAGGAACTCGTCGGGGACCTGGGTGAGGATGCCGGCGCCGTCACCGGTGTTGGTCTCCGCACCCACCGCGCCGCGGTGGTCCAGGTTGCGCAGCGCCGTCAGGGCGTGCTCGACGATGTCGTGGCCGGGCTCGCCGCGCATGGTGGCCACGAAGGCCACGCCGCAGGCGTCCTTCTCGTTGTCGCGCTCGTACAGGCCGGCGTCCGGCGGCAACGCGGAGAAGGGCAGCGGCCGCACGGACTGAGTGGCCTGAGTGGCCTGCGTGGACTGCGCGGTGGTGTGCCCGGTGGTCTGCGCGGTGGTCTGCGCGAGGGGTTGCGTCATGCGGTGCACCGTCCTCGGAGAGAGGTCCGGGAGGACCTCGATGGACAGGGGGTCTCTCGACGGGTCTCTTCGAGCGTGGCCCCGAGCGGCCGGTGGTGGTCCGCGCGGGGTCAGGGGTGGTGCGCCTGGTGGGTGCACACCCCTGAACGGGGGACGGCGCTGGCCCGCGTTCACCTCACTGTAACGCCCACGAACCCGTGCTCATTCGCACGGGAACGTCACCGGATCATCACGATGACGGGTGGTCGTGCTCCCGTGAGGACGGCCGCGGAGACTCGGTAACGATCGGTTCACCGGCCTGCGGCTCAGCGTCACCAGCGGCAGGAGTGGGCGCTGGCGACTGCGGCGAGGGTACCCGCTCCAGCGGCTCGTCCCGACCACCCGCGTCGTGCTGCTCGCCGCGGTGGCGGCGGCGCGAGAGGACCAGCGCGACGACCGCGACGAGGAAGACGACCGCGGCGACCCACTGGTTCACGCGCAGGTCGCCGATCTCGTTGGCGGGGTCGATGCGCAGCGCCTCGGTGACCGAGCGCCCCGCGGTGTACAGGGCCACGTACAGGGCGAAGGCCTGCCCGTGCCGCAGCCGCCAGCGGCGGTCGGCCAGCACGATGAGCGCGGCCGAGAGCAGGCACCACAGCGACTCGTACAGGAACGTGGGGTGGAAGGTGCCCAGCACCACCGGCTGGCCGTCGGCGCCGGTGATCGCCCGGCCGGCGACCTCGTCCCAGTCGTGGATCGTCAGCGCCCACGGGACGTCGGTGGCGCGCCCGTACAGCTCGTTGTTGAACCAGTTGCCCCAGCGGCCCAGGGCCTGGGCCACCAGCAGGCCGGGGGCGCAGGCGTCGGCGAAGGGCGCCAGGCGGTACCCGGCGCGCCGGCAGGCGATCCAGGCGCCCAGCGCGCCGGCGGCCACCGCGCCCCAGATGCCCAGGCCGCCCTCCCACACGTACAGCGCCCGCACCGGCTCGCCGCCGGCACCGAAGTACGCCTCCGGGGAGGTGATGACGTGGTAGATGCGGGCGCCGACCACGCCCAGCGGCACCGCCCACACCGCCACGTCCAGGGGGAAGTCGGCGCGACCGCCCCGGGCGCGCCAGCGGCGGCTGGTGATCCACAGGCCCGCGACGATCCCGGCGAGGATGCACAGGGCGTAGGCGCGCAGCGGCACCGGGCCCAGGTGCCACACGCTCTGGGTGGGGCTGGGCAGGGCCGCCGGCACGGCGGCGGCCAGCGCCGCGCTCACGGGGCGGCCGTGCCGGTGGTGGCGGCCGCGACCTGCTCGCGCAGGTAGTCCTCCACGCCGGAGCCCAGCAGCTGCTCCGGGTCCAGGGCGCGGGTCTCACCGTCGGCGGGGGTGATCTGCACGGTGGGGGTGCCCTCGACCCCGGCCTCGGCCATGGACCCCTGCACGCGCTGCACGTACCCGAGGTAGGTGTCGTCCTCGACGGCCCGCTGCCAGGCGTCCAGGTCGCCCACGCCGGCGGCCTCGGCGGCGGCGCGCAGCTCCTCGTCGGTGTAGCCGTCGCCCTCGCTGCCGGGGTTGTCGCCGAAGCCGGGCTGGCGGGCGAAGACCTCCTCGCCGTACTGCGCGAAGCGGCCCTGGGCGTCGGCGGCGGCGGCGCCCTCGGCGGCGCGGGTGGAGGCGTCGTTGCCGAGGTTGTCGTCCAGGAAGCTGAGGGTGTGCACCACCACGCGCGCCTGCCCCGAGGCGGCCAGCTCCTGCAGGGTCCCCCCGGCAGCGGCCTCGAACTGCGCGCAGTACGGGCACTGGTAGTCCAGCCAGACGTCCAGGGTGGGAGCGCCCGCGGCGGCCTCGCCGGCCAGCAGGTAGCCGCCGTCCGGGCCGGTCGCCGAGGGCGGGGTCAGGCCCTCGGTGGTGGCCGTGGTGGAGTCCTCGCGCTCGCGGGCGACGAGGACCGCCACGACGGCCGCGAGCGCCAGGACGAGCAGGACGGCGACGCTGATCAGCAGGACGCGGCGGCTGCGCTCGCGGGCCAGTTCGCGCTGGCGCAGCGCGGCGGCCTTGGCGCGGCGGGCCTCGGCGGCGTCCTGGGCCTGCCCGGCGCGGGCGGGGTGGCCCCCGGGTCGCTTCTTGCTCAACGTTCGTCCCCTCGCGGGTGCCCGTGCGGTGCGGCGGGCTCCCGGGTCGTGGCCGAACCGCGCGGGGCCGGCTCGTTCGTGGTGGTCGGGTCGGTCGTGGTGCTCGGTGGTTCCCGGCGGCTTCAGGCCCCGCGCACGCCGTTGGCGAGCTGCTCGGCGAGCTCGCCGACGGCGCGGGCGCCGGCGGCGGCCGAGCCGGCGTCCAGCAGGCGGGCGACGAAGGCCGAGCCGACGATGACGCCGTCGGCGTAGCGGGCGACCTCGGCGGCCTGCTGGGGGGTGGACACGCCCAGGCCCACGCAGACGCGCTGGGCGCCGGCGGCGCGGGTGCGCTGCACGAGGTGGGCGGCGCCGGCGCCCACGCTGGTGCGGGCGCCGGTCACGCCCATGGTGGAGGCGGCGTAGACGAACCCGCGGCAGGCCGCGGCCGTGGAGGTCAGGCGGGCGTCGGTGGAGCTGGGCGCCACGAGGAACACGCGTTCGAGGTCGTGCTCGTCGCTGGCGGCCAGCCACGGGCCCGCCTCGTCGGGGATGAGGTCGGGGGTGATGAGCCCGGCGGCGCCGGCCGAGGCGAGGTCGGCGGCGAAGCGGTCCACGCCGTAGCGGTCCACCGGGGGCCAGTACGTCATCACCAGCACCGCGGCGCCGGTCGCGGCGACCTCCTCGACGGCGCGCAGGACGTGCGCGGGGCGGGTGCGGGCGCGCAGGGCGACGTCCACGGCGCGCTGGATGGTGGGCCCGTCCATCGTGGGGTCGGAGTAGGGCAGGCCCAGCTCCACGACGTCCGCTCCCCCGGCCACCGCGGCCTTGGCCGCGGCGATGCTGGCGTCCACGTCGGGGAAGCCGACCGGCAGGTAGGCGACCAGGGCCGCGCGGCCCTGGGCCCTGGCGCGGTCGACGGCCGCCGCCGCGGTGCCCGGGCGCGCCGCGGCTCCGCTCTCGCCGTTCGTGCTGCTCGTGTCCGTGCCCACGCTCGTGGTGCTCACCAGCCCGACCCCTCGGTGTCCTGCGGCGCGTCGGCGACGCGCTCGGCCTCCGACGCCACCAGGTCGGCGTCGCTGACGAGCCCGAACCAGCGGGCGGCGGTGTCCACGTCCTTGTCCCCGCGGCCGGACAGGTTCACCAGCAGCACGGCGTCCGGGCCCAGCTCGCGGCCCACGCGCAGCGCGCCGGCCAGGGCGTGGGCGCTCTCGATGGCCGGGATGATGCCCTCGGTGCGGCACAGCAGCTTGAAGGCGTCCATGGCCTCGGCGTCGGTGACGGGGCGGTACTGCGCGCGCCCGGAGGCGCCCAGCCAGGAGTGCTCCGGCCCCACGCCGGGGTAGTCCAGGCCGGCGGAGATGGAGTGCGACTCGACCGTCTGGCCGTCCTCGTCCTGCAGGACGAACTGGCGCGCGCCCTGGAAGACGCCCGGGGAGCCGCCGGTGATGGAGGCGGCGTGGCGGTCGGTGTCGATGCCGTCGCCGCCGGCTTCGAAGCCGTACAGGCGCACGCCGGGGTCGTCGAGGAAGGCGTGGAAGATGCCGATGGCGTTGGAGCCGCCGCCCACGCAGGCGCAGACCGCGTCCGGCAGGCGGCCGGTCAGCTCGGTGACCTGGGCGCGGGCCTCCAGGCCGATGACGCGCTGGTAGTCGCGCACCAGCACGGGGAAGGGGTGCGGGCCGGCGACGGTGCCGAAGACGTAGTGGGTCTCGTCCACGGAGGCGACCCAGTCGCGGAAGGCCTCGTTGACGGCGTCCTTGAGGGTGCGGCTGCCGGCGGTGACGGGCACGACGGTGGCGCCGAGCAGGCGCATGCGGGCGACGTTGAGGGCCTGGCGGCGGGTGTCCTCCTCGCCCATGTAGATGGTGCACTCCAGGCCCATCAGGGCGGCGGCGGTGGCGGTGGCCACGCCGTGCTGGCCGGCGCCGGTCTCGGCGATGACGCGCCTCTTGCCCATCCGCCGGGTCAGCAGGGCCTGGCCGAGCACGTTGTTGATCTTGTGCGAGCCGGTGTGGTTGAGGTCCTCGCGCTTGAGCAGCACGGTGGCGCCGCCGGCGTGCTGGGCGAAGCGCGGCACGGGCGTGAGGATGCTGGGCCGGCCGGAGTAGGTGCGGTGCAGCTCGGCGAGCTCGGCCAGGAACGACTCGTCGGCCATGGCGGCGGTGTGGGCCGCTTCGATCTCGTCGAGGGCGGCGACGAGGGCTTCGGGCACGAAGCGCCCGCCGAAGGCGCCGAAGTAGGGGCCGCGCTCGGCGGACAGGGTGGCGCCGGGCGTGCTGGTGGGCCCGCTGGTGGACTCGTTGGTGGACGTGGGGGTGCTCACGGGCGCACCGCCTGCACGGCCGGGTGGGCGCCGGCGGCGACGAGGTCGGCCACGGCGCGGCGCGGGTCGTCGCCGCGCACCAGGGTCTCGCCGACCAGGACGGCGTCGGCGCCGGCGCGGGCGAACTCGACGACGTCGTGGGGGCCCTGCACGCCGGACTCGGCGATCTTGACGACTCCGGCGGGGATGAGGGGCGCCAGTTCGGCGAAGGTGGAGTTGTTCACCTGCAGGGTCTTCAGGTCGCGGTTGTTGACGCCGATGACGCGGGCCTCGGCGGCCACGGCCCGCTCGACCTCCTCGGCGGTGTGCACCTCCACCAGGGCGGTCATGCCCAGGGAGTGGGTGCGCTCGACGAGGGAGACCAGGGCCTCCTGCTCCAGGGCGGCGACGATGAGCAGGACCACGTCGGCGCCCCAGGCGCGCGCCTCCCAGAGCTGGTAGGAGCCCACGACGAAGTCCTTGCGCAGCACCGGGACGTCGACGGCGCAGCGCACCGCGCGCAGGTCGTCCAGGCTGCCGCCGAAGCGGCGCTGCTCGGTGAGCACGCTGATGACGGTGGCGCCGCCGAGCTCGTACTGGCGGGCCAGCTCGGCCGGGTCGGGGATCTGCGCCAGGGGGCCCTTGGAGGGGCTGGCGCGCTTGACCTCGGCGATGACCTTCACCCCGCGCTGGTCGCTGTCGCGCGGGCGCAGCAGCGCGGCGGCGTCCTTGGCGGGCACCTGCCGGTGCGCGCGCTCCTTCAGCTCGGCCAGCGTGGTGCGCTCCTGCCGCTGGGCGAGGTCTTCGCGCACTCCGGCGAGGATGTCGTCGAGGACGGTCACGTTGTGCAGGGTAGTCCCCGCGCCGGTGGGCCCGGTGCGCGGATCAGTGGCGGGGGCGGCTGGCGCCGGCGGGGCGCCCGGCGGCGTTCTTCACGCCGTGGCCGGCCTTGGACAGGACGTAGCCCACGACGGGCGCGGCCACCACGAGCACGCCGCCGACGATGCCCCACACCAGCGTGGTGAACACCACGGCCAGGCACAGGATGAAGAAGCCGGCGAAGGCGGTGCACACGCCGGCCCAGGCCGCGACGCTGTGGCCGTGGCCGTGCTCCTCGACGACGTCGGCGTCGGCGTGCGTGGTCCCGGGCTGCTGGCTGGTCACGGTCGTGCTCCTCGGACGTGGTGGCGCTGGGGTTCCCACGGTACCCGTCCCGGCGGCGTTCACCGGGTCGGGTCGTCACCGCGCGAGAGGGAGTCCCAGGCGGCCGCCGGGTCCGCCGGGACGGGTGCCGCGCCCGCGCGGGCGCTGCCCGCCGCGGGGACCGCAGCGGCGTCGCGCTCGTGGCGGCTGGGCGCGCTCCAGGCCCGCCCGCGCACCAGCGCGGCCGCGCCGGCGACGGCGCACAGCGCCCCGCCGGCGGCGCACACCAGCGGCCAGGGGCGGGTGCGCACCTGCTGCAGCTGCGGGTCGCTGCGGCCGCTGACGGCCCGCGCCGCCGCGCTGAGGGCCGGTTGCGGGGAGGTCAGCACGGCGCCGGCCGACACGGCCACGCCCGCCCCGGCCAGCAGCAGGACCACCGCGGCCAGGGTCCGGGCGGTGCGCCGCCCCAGCGAGCAGGCCACGACGGCCGCCAGCGCCACCAGCGCCAGCGCCGTGGCCAGCGGGGCGGCCGTGCGGCCGGCGGCGGCCACCTCGCGCAGCCCGGCGGCGGTCTCGGCCCGCCCCAGGACCCAGGTCGGCGCCCCGGCGGCCAGGGCCACGACCGCTCCGGCGGCCGCGGTCAGCAGCACCGGCGCGCGCCCGCGGGCGCTCACGCGCCGGCGCTCGCGCGCACGGGCAGCTCGGCCGCGTCGAAGCAGGTGCGCTCACCGGTGTGGCAGGCGGCACCGACCTGGTCGACCTCGACCAGCAGCGCGTCGCCGTCGCAGTCCAGCGAGACGCGCTTGACCAGCTGCACGTGCCCGGAGGTGTCGCCCTTGCGCCACAGCGCGCCGCGGCTGCGCGACCAGTAGGTGGCCCGGCCGGTGCTCAGGGTCAGCGCCAGGGCGGTGTCGTCCATCCAGGCGACCATGAGCACTTCTCGGGTGTCGTGCTGCTGCACCACCGCGCACACCAGGCCCGCCGGGTCGCGCTTGAGGCGGGCGGCCAGGGCCGGGTCCAGCGCCGCGGGCGCCGAGGTGCCGGGCGCACCGGCGGGCTGGTCGGCGGGCTGGTCGGCGGGCTCACCGGCGGGTCGGGCGGGTCCGGTGGGGGCGGCGCCGCGGGGGCTGGTGGGTGCGGGGGTGGTCTCGGCGGGCACGGGCCCCATCGTCGCACCGGCCTGTGCGAGCATCGCGCCGTGCCCGGACCCGATGCCGCCCGAGAACGCGACGGACTGTGCGACGACGCGCTGCGCGCCGGCCCGCGAGCGCCCACGCTGTGCGAGGGGTGGGCGGTGCGGGACCTGCTGGTGCACCTGGCGGTGCGCGACGGGCGCCCGGACGTGCTGGCCGGGCACGCGCTGGGGCGGGCGGTGCCGGCGCTGGGGGCGCACGCCGAGCGGGTGCAGGGTCGCTGGCGGGAGGAGCCGTTCGAGGCGCTGGTGCAGCGGGTGCGCTCGGGGCCGCCGGCGGTGAGCCCGGCGCGGTGGCGGCCGGTGGCGGCGGCGGTGAACTCGCTGGAGTTCTTCGTGCACCGCGAGGACGTGCGGCGCGCGCAGGAGGGGTGGCAGCCGCGGTCGCTGGGCCGGGAGGAGTCCGAGGGGCTGTGGCGGTCGGTGCGGCTGGTGGGCCGCGCGGCGTACCGGCGCTCGCCGGTGGGCGTGGTGCTGGTGGTGCCGCGGGGTCCGCGGGCGGTGGTGCGCGGCGGCGCGGTCTCGGTGGCGGTGCGCGGTGAGCCGCAGGAGCTGCTGCTGCACGCGTTCGGGCGCCGCTCGCGGGCGCTGGTGGAGGTGGACGGCGGCCCCGAGGCGGTGCGCGCCTTCGAGGCGGCGTTCCCCGCGGGCTGAGGCGGTTCCCGCCGCGGGCCCGCGCCGGGCCCGCGGCGAGGGCTCAGCGCACGGGGGCGCCGGCGGTGCGCAGGGCGTCCTTGACCTGGCCGATGGTCAGCTGCTGGAAGTGGAAGACGCTGGCGGCCAGGACGGCGTCGGCGCCGGCGGCCACGGCGGGGGCGAAGTGCTCCACGGCGCCGGCGCCGCCGCTGGCGATGAGGGGGACGCTGACGCGGGCGCGCACGGCGGTGAGCATCTGCAGGTCGAAGCCGGCGCCGGTGCCGTCGGCGTCCATGGAGTTCAGCAGGACCTCCCCGGCGCCGAGCTCGGCGGCGCGCACGGCCCAGTCCACGGCGTCCAGGCCGGTGCCGCGGCGACCGCCGTGGGTGGTGACCTCGTACCCGGAGGGGGTGGCCGGTTCGCCGGGGCGGGTGCGGCGGGCGTCGACGGAGAGCACCAGGACCTGCGAGCCGAAGCGCTCGGCGATCTCGGTGATGAGCTCGGGGCGGGCGATGGCGGCGGTGTTGACGCCGACCTTGTCGGCGCCGGCGCGCAGGAGGCGCTCGACGTCGGTGACCGAGCGCACGCCGCCGCCGACGGTCAGGGGGATGAAGACCTGCTCGGCGGTGCGGGCGACGACCTCGTAGGTGGTCTCCCGGGAGGCGGAGGAGGCGGTGACGTCCAGGAAAGTGAGTTCGTCGGCGCCCTCGGCGTCGTAGCGGCGGGCGAGCTCGACGGGGTCGCCGGCGTCGCGCAGGTCGGCGAAGTTGACGCCCTTGACCACGCGGCCGGCGTCGACGTCGAGGCAGGGGATCACACGCACGGCGACGCTCACGGCAGGAGGGTAGTGGGCGCGCGGCGCTGCCCGGTCGCGCCCGGGCGGGGAGAGGGCCGGGGCGGTGCGCCGGTAGCGTCGCTCGGGTGACGAGCCTGGACGCCGGTGCCCTGCCGCTGCAGCAGGTCGACCCCGCCGACGTCGAGGCGGTGGCGGCCTGGCGGCAGGTGCCGCGCGTGGCGTTCTTGGAGCCGGCCCCGGCACCGCAGGACGAGGAGCGCTGGGCGCGCGAGGCCGCGGAGCGGGTGGCCGGGCAACGACTGTCGGGGGTCGTGGACGCGGGCCGGTGGGTGGCGACGTACCGCTCGTTCGACGCGCAGCTGACCCTGCCGGGCGCGGGTCCGGTGCCGGTGAACGCGGTCTCGTCGGTGAGCGTGCTGCCCACGCACCGGCGCCGCGGGCTGCTGCGCCGGATGATCGACGCGGACCTGCGGCGGGCGCGCGAGCAGGGCCACGCGCTGGCGGCGCTGATCGCGGCCGAGGCGCCGATCTACGGGCGCTTCGGGTTCGGGGCGGCCACGGCGTCGGTGAGCCTGTCGGTGGACGCGCGCTCGTGCCGCTTCCGCCCGGACGCCCCGCGCGGGTCCGGGCGCCTGGAGCTGGTGCCGGCGTCGGTCGCGTGGCCGGAGCTGGCGGTGGTGCACGACGCGTCGCGGCGGGCGCGGCCGGGCGGGCTGGCGCGCGAGGAGACGTGGTGGCGGCAGTGGACGCGCCCGGGCGGGTCGCGGGCGCTGGGGCCGAGCGCGCACGTGGTGCTGCACCGCGACGCGGCGGGGGTGGCGGACGGGTACGCGGTGTACGAGGTCGTCGAGGAGTGGGCCGGGCGGGTCTCGCGCTGCTCGGCGCGGGTGCTGGACCTGCACGCGGCCGACGCCGGCGCCTACCGGGACCTGTGGGAGTTCGTGCTCTCGCTGGACTGGGTGCGCACGGTCACCGCGAAGGACCGCCCGGTGGACGAGCTGCTGCCGCTGCTGCTGGAGGACCCGCGGGCGGTGCAGCGCGGTGCGGTGGACGACTTCCTGTGGGTGCGGCCGCTGGACGTGGTCGGGGCGCTGGCGGCGCGGCGCTACCTGGGCGGCGGCACGCTGGTGCTGCGGGTGGTGGATCCGCAGGGGGCGGCGGGGGCGACGGCGCTGCTGCACGTGGACGCGCAGCGCTGCGGGCAGGACGGGTGGACGTGCGCGGAGGTGACCGCGACGACCCGCGAGCCGGACGTGGTGCTGGGTGCGGCGGAACTGGGGGCGCTGCTGCTGGGCGGCACCTCGGCGCTCGCGCTGGCGCGCGCGGGGCGGGTGGCGGGCTCGGCGGAGGCGGTGCGGCGGCTGCACTCGATGCTGACCACCGAGCAGGAGCCGTGGTGCCCGACGTGGTTCTAGGTGCCCGGCGTGGTCCCAGCGGTGCCTGGCGTGGTCCCAGCGGTGCCCGGCTCGCCTGAGGTGCCCGCGGGCGGGGCGCTGGACGCCGGGGCGGTGCTGGAGCTGCTGGCCGCCCGGGCGGCGGGGCCGGCTCCGGGGCCGGCTCCGGGGGCGGGGCCGCGGGTGGTGGCGGTGGACGGGCGTTCGGGCAGCGGCAAGACGCACCTGGCGCAGCTGCTGGGGGCGCGGCTGGCGGCGCCGGTGCTGCACCTGGACGAGCTCTACCCGGGGTGGGACGGGCTGGAGGCGGGGGTGCGGCTGCTGGAGCGGGAGGTCCTGGTGCCGCTGCGGCAGGGGCGGGCGGCGAGCCCGCCGCGCTGGGACTGGGCCGCCGGGCGCCCCGGTGCGCGCGTTCCGGTGCCGGTGGCGCCGGTGCTGGTCGTGGAGGGGGTGGGGGCCGGGTGCACGCGGGTGCGCCCGCAGCTGCTGGTGTGGGTGGGCGCCGGCGAACGGGTGCGCCGGCGGCGGGCGCTACAGCGCGACGGGGAGGTGTTCGCACCGCACTGGCACCGCTGGGCGGCGCAGGAGCGGGCGCTGTTCGCCCGGTGCGACGCGCGCGCCGCGGCGGACGTGGTGCTCAGCAGCGACCCGCCGGGCGGGTCCGCCGCCCCCGGGCTCCGCTGGCGCGTCCTGCGCGGCTGAGGGGCACCGGGCGAGTCGAGGGGCGGCGGTGGGCGCGGGGGCGGCGCGTCAGTCCCGCAGGGCGTGCGGGGCGCGCCGGCGCACCAGGCGGGCCAGGCGCTGCGCTTCGGCGCGGGCGTGCTCGCCGTCGGCGCGCTGCACGGCCATGACGGCCAGCTCCTCGCCGTCACCGGTGTCCAGGACCAGCCACGGGTCGTCGCGCCCGAAGCGCACGCCGGTCACCTCGTCCCAGCGCACCCGGTGGGTCAGCACGACGTTGCGCACCACCAGCGCCTCCTCGGTGGGCACCGCGCGCACCGAGACCACCCGCACGATCCCGCCGCACAGCAGGAGCCCGAAGACGGCGGTGAGCGCGGAGTCGGCCACGGTCCAGTCCGTGCTCTCCGCCAGCGACAGACCCACGGCCATGCCGACCAGGACCACGGCCAGCCCGGCGGCCACGGCCAGGCCCACCGGGCGGGCCCGGCGCGGGCGGAACGGGGCGTCCTCGGGCGCGGTGCCGCCGCGGCGCTGCCGGGAGGTGGGCTCGTTCACAGGCGGCAGGCGTGGATGCTGGTGACGAGGATGGCGCGCGCGCCCACGTCGTACAGCTCGTCCATGACGCGGTTGGTCGCCGAGCGCTCCACCATGGCGCGCACCGCGACCCAGCCGGAGCGGGCCAGCGGGGAGACGGTGGGCGACTCCAGGCCGGGGGTGACGGTGATGGCGCGCTCGACGAGGTCCTGCGGGCAGTCGTAGTCCACCATCACGTACTGGCGGGCGACCAGGACGCCCTGCAGGCGGCGCACGAGGACGTCGACGGCCGGGTCGGCCTGGGCGCCGCGCGAGCGCACCAGGACCGCTTCGGAGCGCATGACGGGTTCGCCGAAGACCTCCAGGCCGGCGGCGCGCAGCGTGGTGCCGGTCTCCACGACGTCGGCGATCACGTCGGCGATGCCCAGGGCCACGGCGGTCTCCACGGCCCCGTCCAGGTGGACGACGTCGGCGGACACGCCGTGTTCGGCCAGGTGGTCGCCGACCAGGCCGGAGTAGCTGGTGGCGATGCGCCGGCCCTGCAGGTCGGCCACGGAGGAGGCGGCGCCGGGGCGCCCGGCGAAGCGGAAGGTGCTGCGCGCGAAGCCGAGCTGCAGGACCTCGTCGGCGGGGGCGCGGGAGTCCAGCAGCAGGTCGCGGCCGGTGATGCCGACGTCCAGGGTGCCCGAGCCGACGTACAGGGCGATGTCGCGCGGGCGCAGGAAGACGAACTGGGCGTTGTTCTCGGGGTCGTCCAGCAGGAGTTCCTTGGCCTCGCGGCGCTGGTTGTAGCCGGCCTCGCGCAGCATCGCGCTGGCGGCCTCGGACAGCGACCCCTTGTTGGGGACGGCGATGCGCAGCACGGACTTCCTCTCGGGGACGCTCACGGGGGACTCGGGGGACCTCGGAGGTGTGCTCAGAGGTGGGCGTAGACGTCGTCGAGGGTGAGACCGCGGGCGATCATCAGCACCTGCAGGTGGTACAGCAGCTGGGAGACCTCCTCGGCGGTGCGCTCGGCGGACTCGTGCTCGGCCGCCATCCACACCTCGGCCGCCTCCTCGACGACCTTCTTGCCGATGGCGTGCACGCCGGCGTCCAGCTCCACCACGGTGCCGGAGCCCGCCGGGCGGGTGCGGGCCTTGTCCGTCAGCTCGGCGAACAGGCCGTCGAAGGTCTTCACGTGGCGGGAGTCTAGGCGGTGCGCTGCAGCGCACCGGTGCGGGTCCGGCCCCCGCGCGGGCGGCGGGGACCGGACCGGCGCGCCTCAGCGCAGGCGGGCGACCTCGCGCAGCGCCACGACCGTCTCCAGCGCGGCCAGGACGGCTTCGCGGCCCTTGTCCTCGCCCGAGCCGCGCAGGCCGGCGCGGTGCAGGGCCTGGGCCTCGTTGTCGACGGTGAGCACGCCGAAGCCGACGGGCACGCCGGTGCTCACGGCCACCTGCGTCAGCCCCGCGGTGGCGGCGTCGCACACGTACTCGAAGTGCGGGGTGCCGCCGCGGATGACGACGCCGAGGGCCACGACGGCGTCGTGGCCGGTGCGGGCCAGGCGGGCGGCGGCCACGGGCAGCTCGAAGGCCCCGGGCACGCGGACCTCGGTGACCTCGTCGACCCCGGAGTCGGCCAGGGCGCGGCGGGCGCCGGCCAGCAGCCCGTCCATGACCTCGGCGTGCCAGCGGGCGGCGACCACGGCCACCTTCAGGCCGCTGCCGTCCACCTCGATCTCGGGGCTGCCGTCTCCGCTCACGCTGTTCCTCCTGGGGTGTGCTGTTCCTGCGGGGTGGGGGGTTCCTGCGGGGTGCCCGCGCGCAGGTGCGCGCGCAGGTCGGCGATGGTCAGCACCGGCAGCTCGTGCCGCCGGGCCAGCTCGGTGATCTGCTCCCAGCGCGACATCGAGCCGTCGTCCTCGACGAGCTCGGCGATGACGGCCACCGGCGGCAGGCCCGCCAGCCGGCACAGGTCCACGGCGGCCTCGGTGTGCCCGGGGCGCTCCAGCACCCCGCCGGGGCGTGCGCGCAGCGGGAAGACGTGCCCGGGGCGCACCAGGTCGCCCGGGACGGCGGCGGGGTCGGCCAGCACGCGCGCGGTGCGGGCGCGGTCGGCGGCGGAGATGCCGGTGGTGATCCCGGCGGCGGCGTCGCAGCTGACGGTGTAGTCGGTGCGCAGGGAGTCCTCGTTGCGCTCGACCATGCGCGGCAGCGCCAGCGCCTCGGCGCGCTCGGCGGGCATGGGCGCGCACAGCATCCCGGAGGTGTGCCGCACGGTCCAGCCGATCCACTCGTCGGTGGCCAGCGCCGCGGACAGGACCGCGTCGCCCTCGTTCTCCCGGTCGGCGTCGTCGGTGACCAGGACGGGCCGGCCGGCGCGCAGCGCCTCCAGCGCGGCGCTCACGGCGCTGGTGACGCTCGTGCTGCTCACCTGCGCTCCCCCGCCGCGCTCGCGCGGGCGGCCAGGCCGGCGGTGATGCGCTCGACGTACTTGGCCAGCACGTCGACCTCCAGGTTCACCGCACCGCCCACCGCGCGCGCCCCCAGGGTGGTCAGCTGCAGCGTGGTGGGGATCAAGGAGACCTCGAACCACGGGTCCGGGTCGTCCACGGCGCTGACGGCGGAGACGGTCAGCGAGGTGCCGTCGACGGTGATCGAGCCCTTCTCCACCACGTAGCGGGCCAGCTCCTCGCCGATGCCGATGCGCACCACCTCCCACGCCTCGCCGGGGGTGCGCGAGCGCACGGTGCCGGTGCCGTCCACGTGGCCCTGCACGACGTGGCCGCCGAAGCGGGAGGAGGCGGCCATGGCGCGCTCGAGGTTGACGCGCCGGCCGGGGGCGACGTCGCGCAGGGAGCTGCGCGCGAGGGTCTCGGCCATGACGTCGACGGTGAACACGGCCGGCTCGGGCTGGTCCACGACCGTCAGGCACACCCCGTCCACGGCGATGGACGCGCCGTGCACGGCGTCGGACGTGACCAGCGGGCCGCGCACGCTCAGCCGTGCGGAGTCGGCGCCGCGCTCCACGGCGACGACCTCGCCGACCTCCTCAACGATCCCGGTGAACACGGGCGACCTCCTCGACGACGGGCGGGTGGGACGGATCGGGGGCGCGCTCGACGGCGCGGCGGGCGCGGGGGCGGGCGGTGACGCGCACGTCCTCGCCCACGCGCACCACGGCCTCCGGCCCGGGGGCCAGGTCCAGGCGCAGGGCGTCGGCGATGCCGCCCACGCCCAGGTCGGCCACGGCGGCCGGGCCGGCGCCCAGCAGCGCCGGGGCCAGGTAGGCCACGACCTCGTCGACCAGGCCGGCGCGGGCGAAGGCGGCCGCCAGCGCCGGGCCGCCCTCGAGCAGGACGGTGCGCACCTCCCGGGCGGCGAGGACGGCGAGGACGGCGTGCGGGTCGCGGGTGCGCACGTGCACCAGCTCGGCGCGCCCGTCGCGCAGGCGCGCGCCGGCGGGCAGCTCGCGCAGGCCGGCGACCACGCGCAGCGGCTGCGGGCCGCCGCCCTCCCCGGTGCCGTCGGCGGCGCGCACGGTCAAGGCGGGGTCGTCGGCCAGGGCGGTGCCGGTGCCGACCAGGACGGCGTCGTGCCCGGCGCGCAGACGGTGCACGTCCGCGCGGGCGGGTGCGGAGGTGATCCAGCGGCTGGTGCCGTCGGCGGCGGCCGAGCGCCCGTCGAGGGTGGCGGCGAACTTCCACGTCACCCAGGGGCGCCCGCGCGCCACGGCTGCGGCCCAGCGTTCGTTCAGGGCGTGCGCGGCCTCGGCGAGCAGGCCGACCTCGACGTCCACGCCGGCGCGGCGCAGCAGGTCCGCTCCCCCGGCGGCGGTGGGGTTGGGGTCGGTGTCGGCGATGACGACGCGGGCGACGCCGGCGGCGAGCAGGGCCTGCGCGCAGGGGCCGGTGCGCCCGGTGTGCGTGCACGGCTCGAGGGTGACCACGGCGGTGCAGCCGGCCGCGCCGGCGCCGCGGGCGGCGAGCTCGGCCAGGGCGGCGGCCTCGGCGTGCGCGGTGCCGGCGCCGCGGTGGTGGCCCTCGGCCAGGACGTGCCCGTCGGGGGTCAGCAGGACGCACCCGACGCGGGGGTTGGGGCCGGTGGCCGGGCCGCGCGCGGCCAGCTGCAGGGCGCGGCGCATGGCGGCGGCCTCGGCCGCGCGCCGGTCCCCGGGCTGCGCCGGGTGCTGCGTGTGGGGCACCGCGTTCCTCGCTCTCGCGCCGTCGGGCGCTCCGAGGGGGGTGCGGAGGCCGCCGGTGGTGCGTGAGCGCACCACCGGCCCGGGCCGTGCGGGCGCACCGGCGCGGCGCGCGGCGGCGGAGCCACCGGCGCGCGCAGGGGCGAGCGCACGACCCGCGTGCCGCCTCCCGTCCGGACTCTCACCGTCGGTCCCGGGGTTGCACCGGGTCGGCCCGCCACCGAGGTGGGGGCTCGCGGACTGTCACCGCCGGTTCGGACTTGCACCGACCCCGGAGCACGCGTGTCGTTCGGTCCTGCTGGTCCTGCTTCTGGTCTCGCTGGTGCGGCGTGCCCCGTGCGGGGCAGCCGGTCGCGTCAGTGTGCCACGCGCACGGTGCGGGCAGCGCCGCCGGTGCGCGCAGGGGTCAGGGCGCGCAGGCGGCCGTGGCCAGGCGCCGCAGCTCCTCCACGGCGCCGGCGGCGTCCTCGGCGCCGTAGACGGCCGAGCCGGCGACGAAGACGTCGGCGCCGGCCTCGGCGGCGCGCTCGATGGTGGAGGTGGACACGCCGCCGTCGACCTGCAGGCGCACGTCCAGGCCGGAGGCGCCGATGGCGGCGCGGGCGCGGCGGATCTTCGGCAGCGTCACGTCCAGGAAGGACTGCCCGCCGAAGCCGGGTTCGACGGTCATCACCAGCAGCATGTCGAACTCGCCGAGCAGGTCCACGAACGGCTCCAGCGGGGTGGCCGGGCGCAGCGCCAGGCCCGCGCGCGCCCCGGCGGCGCGCAGCTCGCGGGCCAGGCGCACCGGGGCGGTGGCGGCCTCGGCGTGGAAGGTGACGCCCTGGGCGCCGGCCTCGGCGTAGGCCGGCGCCCAGCGGTCGGGCGCCTCGATCATCAGGTGGCAGTCCAGCGGGACGGGCGAGACCTTGCGCAGCGCCTCGACGACCGGCAGGCCCAGGGTCAGGTTGGGCACGAAGTGCCCGTCCATGACGTCCACGTGGGCGGCGTCGGCGGTGGAGATGCGCTCCAGCTCCGCGGCCAGGTTGGCGAAGTCGGCGGACAGGATGCTGGGGTTGACCTGGATCGTCACGGCGCGACCCTAGCGGCGCCCGCGCGGTGCGGCCGGTGCGGCCGGGGCGCGGGCGCCGGTGGGTCTCAGGAGCCTTCGGGCCGGCCGAGGGTCTGGCCGTGCACGGCGGCGTCCTGCTCGCCGGGGGCGGTGAGCACCAGGAACAGCCCCGCGTAGGGGCCCAGCCACACCCCGAAGCTGCGCAGGTCGTCCACCCAGCCGATCTCCCCGCCGGTGGCGGCGTCGACGACGGCGTGGCGCGGTTCGAGGGCGTCGGAGCGCACCGTGCCCTCGATGGTCTCGCCGGTGAAGTTCAGCACCGTGACCTGCACGGGCGCGTCGGTGCGGGTCGGGTCGCCGTCGTCGAGGCGGTGGACCATGACGAGCATGCCGGGGTGCGCCACGGGCGGGACGTCGATCTGGGTGGCGGCGGCGATGCCGTGCTTGGCGCGCACGGACAGCACCCCGCGCAGCCCGGCCACGAAGGACGTCTCGGAGGTCAGCTGCTCGGGCAGGGAGCCGTACAGCGCGCGCCCGCGCGGCATGCCGGAGGCGGAGGCGGCCGCCTCGGGGGCGACGTCCATGAGGTCGTGGGCGCCGCGGTGCACCCAGCGGGTGTCGCCGCCCTCGATCAGGTCGCGGACCTGCCCGGCCGGCACCGGCAGGGTGCCGGTGAGGTCCCAGCCGGACAGGGCGAACACGCCCGGCTGCCAGGCGTTGAACATCGCCAGCAGCAGGTGGGCGCGGCGGATGCCCTCCACGTGCTCGTCGTCGACGTCGTCCAGGGTGCGCAGGCCCTGCGTGGCGGCGATGACGGACGCGGTGGTGCAGGCGATGCCGTTGGTGGTGAAGACGTGGTTGTAGTCGGCGGCCTCGCCGGTCAGGTGGGCCAGCAGGTCCGCGCGGACCGTCTCGGCCAGTTCCGCCCCCGTGGTCTCGCGGCCGCGGAAGGGGTAGGTGTCCTGGCTGTGCAGCGTGGCCCAGTGCACCAGCTCGTACGTCAGCTCGTCGTGGTTCTGCAGGGCGTGCACCAGGCTGACGGGTTCCACGCCGGTTTCCAGGGACGTGCGCAGCGTCAGGCGCAGGAACTCGGTGTCGCCGGTGGCCAGGGCGTGGTGGTAGGCGGGGCGGTTGACGAAGTCGTAGGACAGGTCCGCGCCGACGCGGCCGGTGTCGCGGATGTCCTCCATCGTCAGGTTCAGCTCCTGGAAGGTGAACCCGCCGACCTTGCGCACGGTGCCGGCGATGACGTGGTTGGCGGCGTGCGAGAGGGGGTGGCCCTCCGACCACGCCGGCAGGCCCTCGGCGGACTTCTCCACGCCCAGGAACCCGTTGGCGTCCAGGCGCAGCGCGCTGCTGCCCAGGTCGCCCAGGGAGTGCAGGGCGTCGCCGATGACCAGGCGCATCCCGGCGAAGGTGGGGTCCAGCCAGTTGATGGAGGGCTGGCCCTGCTTGAAGTAGTGCAGGTACACCCAGCGGCGCACCTTGCCGTCCACACCGGTGACCGGGGCGGTGGCCGACCAGTTGGTCTCCTTCACGCCCGGCGCGTAGAAGATGACGCGCTGCAGGGCGCCGATGATGTAGCCGTGCTCGGCCAGCTCGTGCTCGGCCCGGGCGTCGAGGTTGACGGCGTCGGCGCCGGCGGGCACCTCGGGCAGCAGGTGCCAGTCCTCCTCGGGGATCTCCACCATGTGGTAGATGCCCGGGTACTCGCGGTAGGCCATCTCCGCGAGGCGGAAGTCGGCGCCCTTGCCGGTGTGACCGGGCACGATGTCGTCGATGACGCTGCCGCCGTGGCGCTCGGCGACCTCGCACACCGCCCGGAACTCCTCCTCGGTGCCGAACAGCGGGTCGATGTGGGTGCTGATGCGGTCGAAGTGCCCGTCGACGCTGGGGGTCTCGTTCCACCCCGTCAGCCCACCGGCGCGCTTGACGGGGCCTGTGTGGACCGCGTCGATGCCGATGTCCTGGAACGCGCGCCACAGCTCGTCGCTGCCCAGGGAGGCCAGGAAGGACTCCCCCGGCCTGGTGATCAGGGAGATGGGGTAGGCGGTGAACCACACCGAGGCGGTGGCCAGGGCGCGCCGCGCGTCCGGGCGCGCGTAGGGGTTGCGCCACATCGCCGGCTGCCCCGACAGCTGCCGCGAGAGCACGTCGGCGTCGGCGAGCATCGACTGCCCCACCAGCCACTGCACGTAGGCGGGGTTGGAGCCGTCGGCGGCGCGCGGGTCGGCGATGCGGCGCGAGGCGCCCGGTCCGCCGCGCAGCTGCGCGCGCGCCCGCAGCCGCTGCGGGCGCGCGGGGTAGCGCTGCTCGTCGTAGGTGATCTCCACGACCTCGTGGTCGGTGTCGTGGTCGGCGTCCTGCGCGGGGGCGTCGGGTTCGAGCGGCACGGGTCTTCCTCCTGCTGGTGCGGTCGGGGTCCCACGCTGCTGGCACCGGGCGCTGCGCGCACCTCGAGCGCGTCCCGGCGTGGCGCGCGCCGAGCTCAGGGGTGCGCGACGTCCGCGGCTCGCAGCTGCGCGACGTCGCCCACGCCCACCTGGCGCAGCGTGGTGACCAGGTCGGCGCGCAGCCGCTCCAGCACGGCGGCCACGCCGTCCTGCCCGTCGGCGGCCAGCCCCCACAGCACCGGCCGGCCCACGTGCACGGCGCGCGCGCCCATCGCCAGGGCCGCCACGACGTGCGAGCCCTCGCGCACGCCGGAGTCGACGTGCACCTCGACCTGGTCGCCGACCTCGGCGACGACCTCGGGCAGGGCGCGGGCGCTGGTGATCGAGGTGCCCAGGCGCCGGCCGCCGTGGGTGGAGACGATCACGGCGTCGGCGCCGGCGTCCACGCAGCGGCGCGCGTCGCGGGCGGTCAGCACGCCCTTGACGGCCACCGGCAGGTCGGAGACCTCCCGCAGCCAGCCGATGACGTCGGGGTTCAGGTCCTCCGCGGTGCGCAGCGCGTGCGGGCCCGCGGCCGCGCGCTCGGCGTCGGTGAGGTTGACCACGCGGGCCTTGCGGTACGTGTCGGGCCACTCGGTGGGCTCCACCCCGGGCAGTGCGGGCGCCAGGGCGGTGGTGTCCACGGTCAGCACCAGGGCCGAGGCCCCGGCGGCGGCGGCGCGCTCGACGAGCAGCTGCGTCAGGGCGCGGTCCTGCATGACGTAGACCTGGTACCACCAGGGCGCACCGGTGGCGGTGACGTCGGCGAAGGCGACACCGGTGTTGGTGGAGACCCCCAGCAGGGTGCCGGCGGCGGCGACGGCGCGCCCGGTGAGCACCTCCCCCTCGGGGCGGGCGGCCACCTGCTGCGCCATCGGGGCCACGAGCACGGGCATGGACACCGCGGTGCCCAGCACGGTGGTGGCGGTGTTCACGCGGCTGGTGTCGCGCAGCACGCTGGGCCGCAGCCGCAGCGCCTCCCACGCCGCCAGGCCCTCGCGCTGGCACTGCCCGTGCCCGGCGGCGGTGGCGAAGTACTCCGCGACGTAGTCGGGCAGTTGCTCGTCGGCGCGGCGGTGGACGTCCTCGACCCAGGTCACCGGGCCATCCTGCCCGCCGCACCCCGCGCGCGGGCCCGCGGCGCGCGCACCGCCGCTCGACCCGTGCGGCGGCGCGCTCAGGACGTGCGGCGCAGCAGCGCCACGTGCATGGCGTCGGTGCCGTGGGTGTGCGGCCACAGCTGCACCGCGGTGCCGGCCGCGGCGTGCTCGATGCCGGGGGCCACGCGGGCCAGCACCGCCGGGGTGTCCAGCCGCTCCAGGACCACCCCGCGCCTGGCGGCGGCCTTGACCGCGTCGTCGACGACCAGGCGGGTCTCGGCCAGCACCGGCGAGCAGGTGGCGTAGGCCACCACCCCGCCGGGGCGCAGCGCGTCGACCGCCGAGCCCAGCAGGGCGCGCTGCAGCGGGCCGAGGGTGCCCAGGTCGGCCGGGGTGCGCCGCCAGCGCGCCTCCGGCCGGCGGCGCAGCGCCCCCAGGCCGGTGCAGGGCGCGTCGACCAGGACGCGGTCGTAGGTGCCGGGCTCGTCGGCGCCGACCTCGCGCCCGTCGCCCACGCGCACCTCGACGGCTCCGCCCGGGCCCTGCGGCAGCGCGGACAGCGCCTGGCGCACCAGCTGCGCGCGGTGCGGGGCGACCTCCACGGCCGTCAGGTGCGCGCCGCGCTGCACGGCGGTGGCGGCCAGCTGGGCTGCCTTGCCGCCGGGGCCGGCGCACAGGTCCAGCCAGCGCTCGTCGCGCCCGTCGACGTCGGCGGCGGCCAGCACGTGCGCGACCAGCTGGCTGCCCTCGTCCTGCACGCGGGCGCGGCCGGCGCGCACGGCGGGCACCAGGCCGGGGTCGCCGCGCTCGAGCAGCACCGCGGTCGGCGAGAAGCGCCCCGGGCGCACCGTCAGGGCGCGGTCGTCGCTGAGCAGCTCCTGCGGGGTGGCCAGGCCGGGCAGGACGGTCAGGGCCACCGCGGCCGGGGCGTTGTCCGCGGCCAGCAGCTCACCCAGCTCGGCGGCGTCGTGGCCGTGGGCGCGCAGCGCCTCGCGCAGGGAACGCACCACCCACTGCGGGTGCGAGGTGCGCACCGCCAGGCCCTCGTCGGTGTCCGCCGGGGGCGCGGCCTGCTCGAGCCACTCGTCCAGCTCGCGGCCCACGGCGCTGCGCAGCACGGCGTTGACCAGACCGGCCGGGCCGGCACCGAGCTCGGCGCGGGCCAGGGCCACGGTGGTGGCCACCGCGGCGTGGTCGGGCACCCGCATGGCCAGCAGCTGGTGCGCGCCCATGCGCAGCGCGTCCAGCACCCCGGGGTCCAGGTCGGTGAAGGGGCGGTCCACGACGGTGGCCAGCAGCGCGTCGTAGGTGCCGCGCCCGCGCAGCACCCCGTAGGCCAGCTCGGTGGCGAAGGCGGCGTCGCGCCCGCCCAGGCGGCGCTGGCGCAGCAGCTGCGGCAGGACCAGGTTGGCGTAGGCGTCTTCCTCGTCGACCGCGCGCAGCACGGCGAAGGCCACGCGGCGGGCCTCGTCGACGCGGGTGTAGCGGTCGGGCTTGACCCCGCGCCGGGGGGTCTGCTCGCCGCTGCCACCGGCGCGGGCGGGGCCGCGAGCGCCGCGCGGGTCCGGGCCCTGCCCGCCGCGCTGCCCGCCGCCCTGCCCGCCGCCCTGCCCGCCGCGCTGGGCGGGTCGTCGCGATGCCGGTCGGTCGGCTCCGGGGGTCACTGCAGCTCCTCGTCCTCGGGCCGCGCGCCGCGGGCCCAGTCCAGCGCGGGCATGGCCCGCTTGCCGGCCGGCTGGACGTGCCCCAGCTCGACCGCTCCGGCGCCGGTGCCCACCAGGACCCGGCGCTTGCCCACCGCGACGCGGCCCGGTGCGGGCGCCTGCTCGTCCCCGGGCGGCAGGGGCAGCACGGGGGCCAGCTTCAGGCGCTCGCCGCGGAAGGTGGTCCACGCGCCCGGGTCGGGGGTGCAGGCGCGCACGTGCCGGTCCACGGCGGCGGCGGGGGCGTTCCAGTCCACGCGCGCCTCCTCCACGGTGATCTTCGGGGCGAGGCTGACGCCGTCGGCCGGTTGCGGCACCGCGTGCGCGGTGCCGGCCTGCATCGCGTCGAGCACGTCGAGCAGCAGCTGCGCGCCGCTGCGCGCCAGGCGGGTCAGCAGGTCGCCGGCGGTGTCGCGCTGCCCGACCGGTTCGGTCAGGCAGCCGTAGACCGGGCCGGTGTCCAGGCCCTGCTCGAGCTGGAAGACGCACGCGCCGGTGACGTCGTCGCCGGCCATGAGGGCGCGCTGGACGGGGGCGGCGCCGCGCCAGGCGGGCAGCAGGGAGAAGTGCAGGTTCACCCAGCCCAGGCGGGGCACGCCGAGCGCGGCGGGCGGCACCAGGGCGCCGTAGGCGATCACGGGGCAGGCGTCGGGGGCCATCTCGGCCAGCTGCGCCAGGAACGCCGGGTCGCGCGGGGTGGGCGGTTGCAGCACCGGCAGGCCGGCGTCGCGGGCGCGGGTGGCCACGGGTGAGGCGGCGGCGCGCCGGCCGCGCCCGGCGCGCGCGTCGGGGCGGGTGACGACGGCGGCGACCTCGTGGGTGGAGGCCAGCAGCGCCTCCAGGGAGGGCAGGGCGACGTCGGGGGTGCCGGCCACGACCAGGCGCACTAGCGGGCCTGCCCGAAGGTGGCGTGGGGGGAGACCTTGACCCGGGGGGTGCCCTGGCCGAGCCACTCGGCTTCACGCACGGCCTTCAGGGCGAGCTTGCGCTGGGCCTTGTCGAGGCGGTCGATGAACAGCACCCCGTCGAGGTGGTCGGTCTCGTGCTGGATGGCGCGGGCCTTGAACTCCGAGCCGGTGACGGTGATGGGCTCGCCGTGCTGGTCGAAGCCCTTGGCGACCACGTGCAGGGAGCGGCGGGTGTCGGCGACGATGCCGGGGAAGGACAGGCAGCCCTCGTCGCCGTCCTGGCACTCCTCGGACAGGTCCAGGACGGGGTTGACGAGGTGGCCCAGCTCGCCGTCGGCGTGGTAGGTGAACACGCGCAGGCCCACGCCCAGCTGGGGGGCGGCCAGCCCGGCGCCGGGGGCGGCGAGCATGGTGTCCTCCAGGTCCTTGACGAGCTTGCGCAGCTCCTTGTCGAAGGTGGTGACCTCCTCGGCGCGCTGGCGCAGGACCGGGTCGCCGAACAGGCGGATCGGCTGGACTGCCACGGGGCTCCTCGCGGGCTGGGGCTGGGTGGGTGTGCTGGGGTGCCGGCCGGCGCTGCGGGCGCGGGCGGCACCAGGAGTCTAGGTGCCGGCGGGGGTGGGCCCGGGCGGGCCGTGGTGGGGCCGGGGTGGGGCCGTGGTCGGCCGCGCGTCGCGGCGGCGGCATCATCGACGGCGATGACCGCGCTGCGCAGCCCCCTGCCCGTCCCCCGCGCCCCGGTCCCGCGGCCGCTCACCGGTGCCGGTGGGGTCCTGGTGGTGCTGGCCGGGGCGTTGTCGGCGCTGCTGTGCGCGAGCATCGGGCTGGGGCACTTCCACCGCGGGGACGCCACGAACTACGACCTGGGCATCTTCAGCCAGTCGGCGGCCTCGTGGGCGCGCCTGCAGCTGCCGACCTCCTCGGTGCTGGGCGGCACGCCGCTGCTGGGTGACCACTTCTCCCCCGCCACGGCGGTGTTCGGGCCGGTGTGGGCGCTCTGGCCGGACCCGCGGGCGCTGGTGCTGGCGCAGGCGCTGCTGCTGGGGCTGGGCACGGCGCTGGTGGCGCGCTGCGCGGTGCGGCACCTGCCGCGGCCGGCCGCGGCGGCGGTGGCGGTGGGCACGGCGCTGGCGCACGGGGCACTGGCGGCGGCGCGCTTCGACGTGCACGAGGTGTGCCTGGCCGTGCCGCTGCTGGCGCTGTGCGCCACCGCGCTGCTGGAGGGCCGGCACGGCGCGGCGGCGCTGTGGTCGCTGCCGCTGCTGCTGGTCAAGGAGGACATGGGCGCCACCGTGGCGGTGGTGGCGGTGCTGCTGTGGTTGCGCGGGCGGCGCCGGCTGGGCCTGGCAGTGGCTGCGGCGGCGGCGGTCGGGGTGGTGGTGGCGTTCGCGACGATGCTGGTGGTGGACCCCGCGCACGACCTGAGCCGGCTGGCCGCGTTCGGGGGCAGCGCGCGCACCGCGGTCGCGCCGGATCCGGTGCCGGCCGGTGAGGCGCTGCGCGCGCGGGCGGTGCTGGTGCTCACCACCGTGGTGGGGGCCGGGGTGCTGTGGGTGGCGTCGCCGGTGGCGCTGCTGGCGGTGCCGACGCTGGCGTGGCGGCTGGTCTCGGTGACGCCGTCGTACTGGTCGCCGGGGCTGCACTACGGGGCGGTGCTGGTGCCGGTGGCCGCGGTGGCGCTGGTGGACGTGCTGCGCCGGGTGCGCGCTCGCCGGCCGCGGGCGGTGGTGCCCCTGGCGGTGCTGGCGGCGGCGGCGAGCGCGGCCACGACGGCGTGGGTGCTGCCGGTGGGGTCGCTGTCGGTGCCGTGGCAGGCGTCGACCTGGCGGGCGGGCCCGTACGTGCAGCAGGTGCGTGCGGCGACCGCGGCCCTGCCGGCCGGTTCGCGGTTGGCGGCGGACAACACCTCCGGCCCGTACCTGCTGGGCGAGGCCGGCGGTGGGCACGACGTGGTGGGTTGGTCGGTGGACGCCCCGCTGGAGCGGCTGCCGGACGTGGTGGTCCTGGACGCCTCGCGCGCGTCCACGGGTGTCTCGCGCGCGGGGAAGCTGGCGTGGCTGGCGGAGGTGGCCGCGCTGCCGGGGGTGCGGGTGCAGCGCACCGGCGACACGGTCGTGGTGCACCTGCCGGGCTGAGGGCTGCGCCCGGCGCTCAGCCCAGCGCGGTGAGCGCGGAGGTGGCGGTGTACCGCAGGACCCGCTGCGCGTGCTCATCGACCCGGCTGCTGCCCGGGGGTTGCTCGAGCCGGTCCAGGAAGCGGTGCAACTCGCGCCCGGCCTGGTCCGTGCGGCCGCGCTCGAGGTGGCGCTGCGCGTTGCGGGCGTGCGCGCGCAGGATCTTCACCACCGGTCCGGTGACCTCGCCGGCGGTGGACAGCTGCGCCAGGCGGTTGCCGAGCACCGCCGGGGTGGGGGCGAGCACGTCCGGTGCGGGCACCTGCGTGAAGTCGGTGTCGGAGGCGAGGTAGAAGCCGGGGTGGGTCGGCTGGTCGTAGCCGGTCTGCTGCCGGGCGACCTCGTCGCGGTACTGCGCGTCGTGCAGCAGGGTGCGCACCGCGCGGTCGCTCACCTCGGTGCTGAGGAAGATCCGCAGCGCCGTGCTGTCGGTGGTGCGCAGCACCAGTTCCTCGCGCCAGTCGCCGAGGACGTCGGCGACCAGGGCCGGGTTGCCCTTGGTGCCGTTGTTCGTGCGGGTGCCGGTCGCGGTGAGCAGGACCCCGCGGTCGCGGTCGACCACGACGGGGGTGGCGTCGCCGGAGCCCTCGACGATCTGGGTGGTGCCGTCGGCGGCCCAGCGGATCGACTGGTTGGTCCCGGGCGTGGTGGGGGCGATCTGTTCGCCCCGGGCGCTGAGCAGGCCGGAACCGTCCGTGCCGTTCGGCATGGAGGCCCACACCTCGATGCCGCGGGTGGCGGGGTCGCGCAGCGCGTTGCCGTACGGGGCCGAGGTGCCGCCCTCGTGGACGGTGAAGATCTCCAGGCCCGGGCGGTCGGGGTCGATGTCGGTGACGTGCAGGGCGTCGCCGTGGCCGAGCCTGGCGTTCGCACCGGGGTCCGCCGAGCCCTCGGGCAGCGTGTCGAAGGAGGAGTACAGCAGGGAGCCGTCGTCGTCGATTGTGGCGGAGCCGTAGACGATCTCGTGCCGGCCGTCGCCGTCGACGTCGGCAGCGCTGAGGGAGTGGAAACCCTGCGTGGTGAGGGTCCCGTACACCGGGTCGGTGCCGTCGCGCCCGTGCGGGCTGTCGTCGAAGGGGTTGGTCATGGGGGTGAAACCGCTGCCGACGGACCAGCGCCGCCTCAGCCGCTCACCGTCCCAGTCGTAGGCGACCAGGGCGGTGCGCGTGTAGTAGCCGCGGGCGAAGACCGCCGAGGGGTGCTCGCCGTCGAGGTGGGCGACGCCGGCGAGGAACCGGTCGACGCGGTTGCCCGGTTCGATGCGGGACATGGCGTAGTCGCCCCACATCAGCCCGCCGTCGGTGCGGCCGGGTTCGTACGCGACGGTCTGCAGCTCATCGCCGGTGCCGGCGTCGAAGACGGTGAGGTACTCGGGGCCGGTGAGGACGAAACCCTCGAAGGCCCGCAGCGCGTTGCGGGAGGAGCGGGCGGGTGCGTAGACGTCGATGAAGTGGTCGGCCAGCGCGGCGGCGTCGGCCTGCGAGAGGGGGTACGAGTAGCGGGGTTCGAGGCCCAGGGCCTGCTCGACCGTGGCCGGCCAGCGCCCGGCGACGACCTCGGGGTGGGCGTGCCAGCCGCGCAGCACCCCGATGAGGTGCTCGCGGTAGCCGGCGGCGCTGAGCCGGTAGTCGTCGGCGTGGGTCACGCCCGCCGCCACGTCCTGCGGCAGCAGCGTGATCGGCCGGGTGCCGGCCGCCTCCCCGTGGATGTAGCGGGTGCTGGAGGTGCCCGGGGCGGTCTTGAGCATCAGCTCCGCGCGGCCGTCGCCGTCGAAGTCCTGCACCAGGAACTGGGTGTAGTGGGCGCCGGCGCGGATGTTCACGCCGAGGTCGAAACGGGCCAGGAGGGTGCCGTCCAGCTCGTACGTGTCGAGGTACGTGGTCCCGGTGTAGCCGACCTGGGAGACGTCCTTGGAGTTCGAGGGGTCCCACTTCACGACGAGCTCCAGCTGCCCGTCGCCGTCGACGTCCGCGGCGCTGACGTCGTTGGCGGAGTAGGTGTACGCCTCCCCCGCCGGGGTGGTTCCGTCGGCCGGCTTGCGCAGCGCCACGTCCAGGGACGCCCCGCCCCAGGGGGTCGCCTCCCCCACCGGGCCGGCCTCGCGGCCGTCGACGACGGGCACCACGCGGTAGCGCGAGCTCGCGCCGCCGGCGGTGTCCAGCCAGTTCGTGCTGCCGGTGACGGTCGTCGCGAGCGCACCGTCGCGGTAGACCCGGAACGCGGGGCCGGTGTCGCCCTGCGCCGTGGCGCCGGTGACCTCGTGGCCCAGCAGCCGCCACGACAGGAACACGCCGCGCTCGGTGGCGGCCGCGACCAGGCCGCGGTCGAGCCACTCGAGCTGGACGCCGGTGCTGGCGCCCGCGTGCTGCGGTGCGGGGTTCGCGCCGGCGGTGCCGGTGGCCGAACCCAGCAGCAGCGCGGCGCCGACGCCGCCGCACAGGAGCGCCCGGCCGGTGCTCGCACGTGGGAGAAGCCTCATCGCCCGTCCTTCGTCCGTGGGTGGGCCCGGTCCACGCGACGCCGTCGTCGCGAAACGGTTCAGCGGCGTACGGCCCTCCCGGTGCGATCGACCGTACGAGGCCGCGAACCGTCCTGGCAAGCGCTTGCCCGAGCGGTGCGGGGCTCGGGGAGTGCTGCATCACTGACCACGGACGGTGATCACTTCCTCGCCGTGCGCGGGTGGGCCGGGGCGATCGTGCCCGCGCGACTGCCCGGCTACAGCTACCGCACGGGCTCGCTCGACGCCGCGCCGGCGGGACGCGTCCTGGCCGTCCACCAGTAGGGCCTGGGCGTGGAGTTCATGGACGTCCCGCAAGCCCTCGTGCTGGGGGCGGACGGCGCCAGCGCCCGCCGCCTGAGCACCGCGATGGAGCGCGGTGCCCCCGACACCCAGGGCGATGCGGCGCCGATGTCGCTGTCCCCGGACGGTTCCACCGTCGCGGTCGGCGACTGGGACGCCGGCGCTCCCACCAGCGTGGTGGGAACCGGTGCACCCGAGCCGGCCGACGTCGCCCTGGTCGATGCCGCCACCGGCGACGTGCGCACCCTCCCGCTCCCCGACGCGAGCGCCGCGCTGCCCCTGGCGTGGTCGCCGGACTCGCGGCGCCTGGCGTACCTGTCCCCCACCGGCCCGGCGCACCCCTTCGGCGGCCCCGGCCACTCCGGGCAGCTCCTCGTGCTCGACGTGGCCAGCGGGCGCACCGAGCCGGTGCCGGGAGCCGGGGAGGCGATCTCCGCGGCCTTCTCCCCCGACGGGCGACTGCTGGCCGTGCAGCGCGACGGGGAGGTGGCCTTCCTCGCCGCCTCCGAGGAGGAGGCCGCCACGGTGCCCGCGCCGGTGGCAGGCGACGCGCTGCTGGCGTGGCGCTCGTCCGGCGAGGTGCTGGTGCAGGACGTGGGCGCCAGCAGCAGCGCCACGGACGTGGACTTCACCGTCTCGAGCGTGGACCTGGGCACCGGTGCCGCACGACCGTTCACTCGGGTGCCCACCGGCAGCGGGGACTACGCGGTCGTCGACTTCGAGCTGGCCACCGGGCTCACCCAGCGCGCCGAGCACGTCCTCGCGGTGCCGCGCGCCGACCGTGGACAGCCGCCGCTGCTGCTGCACGCCACCGGGGTCCTGCTCGCAGCCGGGGCCGGGGCCCTGGTGGCGCACCGCCTGACGCGGCGGCGGGTGCGGCGGCGCGCGCCGATCGGCGCCCCTGCGTGAGCGTTCCCGACCCCCGGCCCTCAGAGCGCGCGCGAGCCGAAGACGTGCAGGCCGAGGTCGGCGCTGAGCTCCTCGCAGGCGATGCGCCCACGCACGCTGGTGCCCTGCTCGTCCAGGGGTGGGCTGATCACGGTGGCCATGATCGACACGACGTCGCGCGCCACCTCGGGCGGCACCACCTGCTCCCCGGGGACCGGGTTGCGGCCCCCCGACGCCGACGTCGCGCCCCTGACGGCCAGCACGCGCGCATCGACCAGCACCGCGCAGGCACGGGCGTGGACCGCGACGGCGTCGTCGGCACCGACGCGCAAGGTCCCCTCGGCGCGCATGAGGTGCGCCAGGGCGTGGTTGCGATCGCCCAGCAGGTGCTCGCTGTCGGCGATGTCGACGTCGAGGTCGCGGGCGGCGAACGCCGACAGCCCTCGCACGATGCGCTCCAGCGCCCGCCCCCGGGTGTCGAGCAGCGCCAGCGCGAAGAGGAACGGCTTGACGGCCGACTGCACGCTGACGGCCACGTCGGCCTGCGCGCCGGTTCGCACGGTGCCGTCGGACAGCACCGGCGCGAGCGCGCACAGCTCGGCGTCGGCCGCCGCGAGCTGCGGGGTGCTGTCGTCGCGCCGTCCGCCACGCTCGACGCGCACGCGCTCGCGCAGGTCGTCGAGGTCGTGGTGGCGGGCATCGGCGGTGCGGTTCACGGGCACGTGCTCTCAGGGCCCCCGTCATCGAAGAGGCAGCCGCACGCGGGGGCAGTCGCACGCACGGGAGCGACGTCGGAACCGCTGCGCGCTTTCCACCGCCGGTGATCGCACCAGCAGCGTGCGGGGAACTACTGGCGCCGACGCGCCCACGCGCTGGTCGCCGTGATGGCCGAGGCGAGCAGCACTCCAGCACCCGCACCGAGGAGGTAGCTGTGCAGCAGGTGCCCCAGGCCCACACCCAGGACAGCCATCGCCACCAGGAAGACCATGAAGCTGATCGCGCCCTGCAACGCGCTGGCCGGCGGCTTGGAACCGGTCTGTGAAGCGTCACGGCTTTTCTGCCGTCTTCAAACGGGTCGCGGCTCCGGTTGGGCCGCGATGATCGCAGCGTAGTGGGCGGCCTCGGCTTCGGCGGGCGGGATGTAGCCCAGGCTGGAGTGCAGGCG
>NZ_JBJLSE010000021.1:0-48238 GCF_050871845.1 Kineococcus arenarius subsp. arenarius | reverse complement strand
CCGGTCACCTCCCAGGAGGTGACCGGGCGCTCGTCGTCCGCGGGGCGGAGGGTCAGCCGAAGCGGCCGGAGATGTAGTCCTCGGTCGCCTTCTGCGACGGGTTGGAGAAGATCGTCGAGGTGCTGTCGATCTCCACGAGCTTGCCGGGCTTGCCGATGCCGGCCAGGTTGAAGAAGCCGGTCTGGTCGGACACGCGGGCGGCCTGCTGCATGTTGTGGGTCACGATCACGATCGTGTACTCGTTCTTGAGCTCGGCGATGAGGTCCTCCACGGCGAGGGTGGAGATGGGGTCCAGGGCCGAGCACGGCTCGTCCATCAGCAGCACCGAGGGGCGGATCGCGATGGCCCGGGCGATGCACAGGCGCTGCTGCTGACCGCCGGACAGGCCCATGCCGGGCTTGTCGAGGCGGTCCTTGACCTCGGTCCAGAGGTTCGCGCCGCGCAGCGAGGACTCCACGAGGTCGTCCATGTCGCTCTTCTTCATGCGCTTGGCGTTCAGGCGCACGCCGGCGGCGACGTTCTCGTAGATGGACATCGTCGGGAACGGGTTGGGGCGCTGGAAGACCATGCCGATGTGCTGGCGCACCGAGACGGGGTCGACGTCCTTGTCGTAGAGGTCCTGGCCGTCCATGACGACCTTGCCCTCGACGCGGGCGCCCGGGATGACCTCGTGCATGCGGTTCAGCGAGCGCAGGAAGGTGGACTTCCCGCAGCCGGACGGGCCGATCAGCGCGGTCACGGCCCGCGGCTCGATGGTCATGTTGACGGCTTCCACGGCGAGGAAGTCGCCGTAGTAGATGTTCAGGTCGCTCACGTCGATGAGCTTGGCCACGTCGGCTCCTTGGTCGATCTGGGTCGGGGTGCGGCGGCGGGGCCGCTCAGCGACCGGCCTTGGGGGAGAAGAAGCGGGAGATCAGCCGGGCGACGAGGTTCAGCGCCATCACCAGGATGATGAGGACCAGCGCCGCCGTCCAGGCGCGGTCGATCCCGGGCTGCGGCGGCACGCCGGGCTGGGTGTAGCTGTAGTAGGCGTACACCGGCAGCGTGGCCATGCGGCCCTCGAACGGGTTGAAGTTCGTCGCGACCGTCGTGCCGACCGTCACCAGCAGGGGGGCGGTCTCGCCGGCCACGCGAGCCACGGCCAGCGTGATGCCGGTGGCGATGCCCGAGATGCTGGTGCGCAGGACGACCTTGATGATCGTGCGCCACTTCGGCACGCCCAGGGCGTACGCCGCCTCGCGCAGGTCGTTGGGGACGAGCTTGAGCATCTCCTCGGTGGAGCGGACCACCACGGGGATCATCAGGACGGCCAGGGCGATGGAACCCATGATGCCCAGCTTCGTGCCGGGGCCCATGAGGAGCACGAACAGGGCCGCCACGAACAGGCCGGCGACGATGGACGGGATGCCCGTCATGACGTCGACGAGGAAGGTGATGGCGCGCGCCAGGGCGGACTTCCCGCCGTACTCCACCAGGTAGACGGCCGTGAGCAGGCCGATCGGCACGGAGATGACTGTCGCCACGAGGGTGACGATGATCGTGCCCCAGATGGCGTGCAGCGCCCCGCCGCCCTCACCGACGACGCCCTGCATCGACCAGGTGAAGAAGGTCGCGTCGAAGCGGGTGAGGCCGTTGGACACGACCGTCCACACGACGGAGACCAGCGGCACCATCGCCAGCAGGAAGGCGATCGTCACCAGGGCGGTGACGAGGCGGTCCTTGGCCTTGCGGCTGCCCTCCTTGGCGCCGGAGACGACGCCGGTCAGGACCAGGTGCACGATCGCCGTCAGGACCGCGACGGCTGCGATCGAGGTGCCGCCGGGCAGCAGGACCGCCGTGGCGATCACGGCGGAGGCGGCCAGCAGGGCCCACGGCGTCCAGCCGGGCAGGGCGGCCTTCGTCAGCGGCAGGTCGACGGACATCAGCCCCTCGCGGGGGGACTTGCCGGTGGTGGTGGTCATGCCTTGGCTCCGGAGCGCGAGACGATCCAGCGGGCGGCGAAGTTCACCAGGAAGGTGATGACGAACAGGGCCAGGCCGCTGGCGATGAGGGTGTTCGTGGTCAGGCCCGAGGACTCGGGGAACGCCAGCGCGATGTTGGCGGCGATCGTCAGCGGGTTGGCGGCGCCGATGAGGTCGAACGTGACGATGCGGGCGCCGGAGAGCACCAGCGCCACCGCCATCGTCTCGCCGAGCGCGCGGCCCAGGCCGAGCATCGCGGCGCTGACGACGCCGGAGCGGCCGTAGGGGATGACGGCGTACCGGATCATCTCCCAGCGGGTGGCGCCCAGGGCCAGGGCGGCCTCCTCGTGCAGCCGCGGCGTCTGCAGGAAGACGTCGCGCGACAGGGCGGTGATGATCGGCAGGATCATCACGGCCAGCACCAGACCGGCGGTGAGCATCGTGCGGCCCGAGGGCAGGGCCGGCCCCTCGAAGAAGGGCAGGAAGCCGGCGTTGCGCTCCAGCCACTGGTAGATCGGCACCAGCCACGCGGACAGGACCACGGCGCCCCAGATGCCGTAGACGATGCTCGGCACCGCGGCGAGCAGGTCGACGAGGTAGCCCAGGGTCTGCGCGGCGCGGCGCGGCGCGAAGTGCGAGATGAACAGGCCGATCCCCACGGCGATCGGGGTGGCCACCAGCAGTGCGATGAGTGCGGCCAGGACGGTGCCGAACAGCAGCGGCCACACGTACGCGGTGACCGTCTGCCCCTCCGGCAGGTCCTCGGGCGAGGCCGTCAGAGCCGGGATGGACTGCCCGATCAGGAAGGCCGCGACACCCGCCAGGACGAGCAGGATGATCACGCCGGCGCCCGTGGAGGTGCCCTTGAAGACGGCGTCGCCCTTGCGGGTGGTGCCGGTGGCGATGCTGCCTCTGCCGTCCGGTCCGGGGTCTCGGGTCGGCTGCTGCGTCGGGGTGCTCACCCGGGGGTCCTCCTGGTGCGGGGGCGGTGCGCGGTGCGGGCCGCGCCTGGTGCGGGAAGGGGCGGACGGCCGTGCCGGCCGTCCGCCCCTCTGCGGTCGAGGATCGGGCTCAGGCGCCGATCATGTCGAGCGACGTGGTGATGTCCTCGCGCAGCGTCTCCGAGATGGGGGCGGACCCGGCGTTGTCCGCCGCGGCCTGCTGGCCCTCCTCGCTGGTGACGTAGGTCAGGTACGCCTTGACGAGCTCGCCCTGGGTGGCGTCCTCGTACGCGGTGCAGGCGATCGCGTAGGAGACGATGAACAGAGGGTAGGCCCCGTCCGCGGTGGTGGTGCGGTCGATCTCGATGGCGATGTCGCCCTCGGGGCGGCCCTCGACGCGGCTGGAGGAGTCCAGCGCGGTGGCGGCGGCCTCGGCGCTGGGGGCGACCCAGCTCTCGCCGACCTTCAGGGAGGCGGTCTGCAGGGCGCTGGCGGCGACCTGGCTCTCGTCGGCGTAGCCGATGGAGCCCTCGCCGGCGCCGATGGCCTGCACCACGCCGGAGGTGCCCTGGGCGGCCTCGCCGGTCTGCAGCGGCCACTCGCCGTCGGCCTCGGTGGTCCACGCCTCGGGGGCGGTGGCGTGCAGGTAGTCGGTGAAGTTCTCGGTGGTGCCCGAGTCGTCGGAGCGGTGCACCGGGTTCACCGTGGTGGCCGGCAGGGTCACGCCCGGGTTGTCGGCGGCGATCGCCGGGTCGTTCCAGGTGGTGATGGTGCCGTTGAAGATGTTCGCCAGGACGGTGGGCGACAGCTGCAGGTTCTCCACGCCGGGCAGGTTGTAGGCCACGGCGATGGGGGAGACGTAGACCGGCAGGTCGATGGCGTTGCCTCCGGCGCAGCGCTCCTCGGAGGCGGTCAGCTCCTCCTCGTCGAGGTAGGCGTCGGAGCCGGCGAACGGCACGCCGCCGGTGAGGAACTGCTCGCGGCCCGCGCCGGAGCCGACCGGGTCGTAGTTCACCGTGACGTCGGGGTTCGTGGCGTTGAAGCCGGCGGCCCAGGCCTGCTGCGCGGCGGTCTGGGTGCTGGCGCCGGCGCCGGCGATGCTGCCGCTGAGGTCCGAGGCGTTCGCTCCCTCGCCGCCGGTGGTGGTCGTCTCGTTGCTCCCGCTGCAGGCGGCGAGGCCCAGGGTGAGGGCGAGGGCGGCCGGGACGGCGGCACGGCGGAAGGTCCTGCGGTTCACGGATGAGGCTCGCTT
This sequence comes from Kineococcus arenarius subsp. arenarius, assembly GCF_050871845.1. Classification (NCBI taxonomy): domain Bacteria; kingdom Bacillati; phylum Actinomycetota; class Actinomycetes; order Kineosporiales; family Kineosporiaceae; genus Kineococcus; species Kineococcus arenarius. The sequence goes on along the minus strand of NZ_JBJLSE010000021.1, from coordinate 44,084 downwards.
TCGCTCGACGGGCGGGCGCGGGGCAGCGCCGGCCGGGGTCTGACGTGCGAAGACGGTAAGCATCCGAGGTGACGTGATACCCCGGCGACAGTGAACGCCGGGTTAACCGGAGCGGGCCGGTCGGCGGCGGGCGCGGGACGCGACGCTGACGGCTGGGTGAACGAGTGAAGGGTGTCACAGCGCGTCACTGCCACACCACCCCCGGTCGAGACCGGCCCCCGGAGCCCGGGCGCGCCCCCCGTGAGCGCCCCGGTCAGCTCCCGACGACCGGCTGGTGGCGCTCCACCGCCACCACGCGCGCCTCCGCGCCGCGGCCGCTCACGTGCGCCACGGCGAACTCGCCCTTGGCGAGCTTGCCCAGCAGCAGCGCCCGGTCGTCCGCGTCCTGCGCCAGGTCCGCGAGCCGCTGCTGCACCGCCGGCAGCACCGGGCGGTGCGAGCACAGCACCGCCCCGCGCCCGCCGGCCAGCACCCCGGTCACCACCGCGTCGGCCCCCGACGGGTCGGCCACGAAGCCGTCCTCGCTGAGCGCCTCGTCCTCGCGCACGCGCCACGAGGCCGTGTCCGCCGCGGGCAGCAGCGTCTGCACGCAGCGCGCCCACGGCGAGGTCACCGCCTCGCGCACGTCGAAGCAGGCCAGCAGCGGCGCCAGCGCGTGCGCCTGCTCGTGGCCCCGGTCCAGCAGGGGTCGGGTGGAGTCCTCCGGGCCCGTCCAGCGGGCCCGCGCCACCGCCTTGGCGTGGCGCAGCACCACCAGCGGCCACGTGCGCACCCGGGCCGCGGCCAGGGCGGCGTCCAGCACCCGCACGTCGTGCGGGTACGTCAGCAGCTCACGGGCCTCCGCGCCGCTGCACCAGCGGACCTCGTCCACCTCCTCCGGCGAGGGCGTGCCCGCCTGCTCACCGGGAGCGGTGAACGCCAGCCAGTAGCGCACCCGCTTGCGGCGCCCGTCCGCCACGCGGTACTTCAGCTGCGGCAGCGGCCGGGTCAGCTGCACCCGGCAGCCGGTCTCCTCCAGCGTCTCGCGCACCGCGGCCACCGCGTGCGGCTCGCCGTCCTCCAGCTTGCCCTTGGGCCAGGACCAGTCCCGGCCGTGGCGGTGCGTGGCCGGCCGGTGCACCAGCAGCACCTGCGGTTCTCCGCCGCGGGAGCGGCGCACGACCACGCACCCCGCCGCCTCCACGTCGGCGGGGGCGGCGGTACCGGCGGCGGGCGGTGTCACCGGCGCCGCGCGGAGGGCCGGCGCCCGGGGCGGGTCGCGATGATGTGCTCCTGCAGGTCCGTCAGCGGGCGGCCCTCGGCGTCCAGGTGGTGGCGCGTCCACGCCCCGTCCGCGTCCAGGTGCCACGAGGCGGTGGTCTCGCTCATGCACGCGTCCAGCAGCTGCGAGACCTCCCGCACGTGGCGCGGGTCGGTCAGGCGCACCACGGCCTCCACGCGCCGGTCCAGGTTGCGGTGCATCATGTCCGCGCTGCCGATCATCACCACCGGGTCGCCGCCGGAGGCGAACCAGAAGATGCGGCTGTGCTCCAGGAAGCGGCCCAGGATGCTGCGCACCCGGATGTTCTCGCTCAGCCCCGGCACGCCCGGCTTCAGCGCGCAGATGCCGCGCACCACCACGTCCACCGGCACCCCCGCCCGGGAGGCGCGGTACAGCGCGTCGATCAGCGCCTCGTCGACGATGGAGTTCACCTTGATCCGCACGCCCGCGGGCAGGCCCTGGCGGTGGTTGTCGATCTCGCGGTCCACGCGGTCCACCAGCCCGGTGCGCAGCGAGCGCGGCGCCACCAGCAGGCGCTTGTAGGCGGTCTTCGGCGCGTACCCCGACAGCTGGTTGAACAACCGCGTCAGGTCCTCGCCCACCTGCGGGTCGTCGGTCAACAGGCCCAGGTCCTCGTACAGCCGGGCGGTCTTGGGGTTGTAGTTGCCCGTGCCCACGTGGCAGTAGCGGCGCAGGCCGCCGGACTCCTGGCGCACCACCAGGCTCAGCTTCGCGTGGGTCTTCAGCCCCACCAGGCCGTACACCACGTGCACGCCGGCCTGCTCCAGCTTGCGCGCCCACGTGATGTTCGCCTGCTCGTCGAAGCGCGCCTTGATCTCCACCAGGGCCAGCACCTGCTTGCCGGCCTCGGCCGCGTCGATGAGCGCGTCGACGATGGGGGAGTCCCCCGAGGTGCGGTACAGGGTCTGCTTGATGGCCAGCACGCGCGGGTCGGAGGCCGCCTGCTCCAGGAACGCCTGCACGCTCGTGGAGAACGAGTCGTACGGGTGGTGCAGCAGGACGTCGCGGTTGCGGATCGCGCCGAACACGTCCGAGGGCTTGGCGGTCTCGGCGCCGTCCGTCAGGTCGCGGTGCGTGCGCGCCACGAACTTCGGGTACTTCAGCTCCGGGCGGTCGATGTCGGCGATGTCGCCCAGCCCGCGCAGGTCCAGCGGCTCCGGCAGCTCGTACACCTCCTGCTCGGCCACGCCCAGCTCGCGCACCAGCAGGTCGCGCACGGTGGGGTCGATGTCCGAGGCGACCTCCAGGCGCACCGGCGGCCCGAAGCGGCGGCGCAGCAGCTCCTTCTCCAGCGCCTGCAGGAGGTTCTCCGCGTCGTCCTCCTCGACCTCGAGGTCCTCGTTGCGGGTGACGCGGAACGTGTGGTGCTGCACGACCTCCATGCCCGGGAACAGCTGGTCCAGGTGCACGGAGATGACGTCCTCCAGGGGCACGAACCGCGCCGAGCGCGCGTCGTCGCCGTCCGCCTGCGCCACCGCCACGAACCGCGGCAGCAGCGGCGGCACCTTCACCCGCGCGAAGTGCTCCTTGTCGGTGGTGGGGTTGCGCACCACCACCGCCAGGTTCAGCGACAGCCCCGAGATGTACGGGAACGGGTGCGCGGGGTCCACCGCCAGGGGCGTCAGCACCGGGAACACCTGGTCGCGGAAGAAGCCGTGCAGGCGCACCTGCTCGTTGGTCGACAGCTCGTCCCAGCGCACGATCGTGATGCCGGCCTCGGCCAGCGCCGGGCGCACGCCCTCCAGGAAGGCGTTCGCGTGGCGCTCGGTCAGCTCGTGGGCGCGCGCGGAGATCGCGTCCAGCACCTCGCGCGGCTCCAGGCCGCTGGCCGCGGTGACGGCCAGGCCCGTGGCGATGCGGCGCTTGAGCCCCGCCACCCGGACCATGAAGAACTCGTCGAGGTTGTTGGCGAAGATGGACAGGAACCGCGCCCGCTCCAGCAGGTGGGTGCTGGGGTCCTCCGCCATCTCCAGCACGCGCTCGTTGAACGCCAGCCAGGAGACCTCCCGGTCGGCGAAGCGGTCCTCGGGGAGCTCCACGGGGTCGTCGGAGCGGGGGATCGCAGGGAGCGGGGCGGCAGAACCGGCCCGGGTCGTCGCCGTCATGTCCCCATCCTGCCACCGGGACGGGGCTCGTCCCCGGCGCGGGCGCGGTGCCCGCACCGGCGGTGACGAGGGGGTGGCGCCCCGGTGGACGGCCGGTGGACGAGGCGCTCCGGCGGCCCCGGGACGGCGCTCAGGGCGCCGGTGCGCTCGCGTACTGCACGTCCACGGCGGCCCGCGCGAACCCCAGGCCCTCGTACAGCCGCACCGCGGGGACGTTGTCGCCGTCCACGTACAGCTCCACCTCGCCGGGCGCGCCCGGGCCGGCCACCGCGCGCAGCCCGCGCACCAGCAGCGCCCGCCCCAGCCCGCGGCCCGCGGCCGCCGGGTGCACCCCCAGCACGTACAGCTCCGAGGCGTGCGGCTGGACCTTCATCCAGCAGAACCCCAGCAGCCCCTCGCCCCCCTGCGCCAGCAGGAACACCGACGGGTCGAACCACGGCTCCGCCAGGCGCAGCCGCAGGTCGTGCACGCTCCAGCGCCCCTGCTCGGGGTGCGCCGCGAAGGCCGCGGCGTTCAGGGCCGTCCACGCCTCGTCGTCGGCGCCCGGCACGAACGGGCGCACCACCACGCCCGCCGGCAGCGCCGGCTCGGCCAGCTCCGCCAGGCCCGCGACCGGGCGGTGCAGGCGCAGCAGCTCGCGGGTGCGCACCCACCCGGCCCCCGCCGCCAGCGCCGCCGCGGCGGGGGAGTCGCCGTGGGCCCACAGCAGCACCCGCCGCCCCGCCGCCAGCTCGCGCACCAGGCCCAGCAGGGCGCGCCCGTGACCGCGACCGCGCGCGTCCGGGTGCACGAGCAGCTCGCCGGCCAGCTCCGCGCCGGCGTCGGCCAGTTGCGCGTACCCCACCGGGGCGGACTCGCCCGAACCCGTACGGGGCGCGCGCAGCAGGACGTGGCGCACCCCGTCGGCGCCCGTGCGCGCGCGCAGCAGCGCGTCCTCGCTCAGGGCGTCCGAGCCGTCGGCCGCCGACGCCGCGTCAGCCAGCCGTCGCACCTCCTCGCGGACCTCCGGCGCCAGGGCGCCGGCCACGACCGTGGCGCTCACCCCGCTCGCCCCGCTCACCCGTTCCGCGGTGCGCCGGGCAGGGCGCCCGCCCCGCCGCTCTCCTGCTCGTCGAGCGGGCCGGACGCCTCGTCGAGGGTCGCCGCGTCCAGCGCGCCCCCGTCCTCGCGGCCGCTGGAGACGAACCGGTAACCCACGTTGCGCACCGTGCCGATGGCCCCCTCGTGCTCGGCGCCCAGCTTGGCGCGCAGCCGCCGCACGTGGACGTCGACGGTGCGGGTGCCCCCGAAGTAGTCGTAGCCCCACACCTCCTGCAGCAGCTGCGCGCGGGTGAAGACCCGCCCGGGGTGCTGCGCGAGGTGCTTGAGCAGCTCGAACTCCTTGTAGGTCAGGTCCAGCTGGCGCCCGCGCACCCGCGCGGAGTAGGCGGTCTCGTCGATGACGACGTCACCCGCGCGGATCTCCCCGGCGCCGCCGTCGGGCGCCTCCTCCGTCGCGGCGAGGCGGTTGCGCCCGGCGGCCAGGCGCAACCGCGCGTCCAGCTCCGCGGGGCCGCACGTGTCCAGCAGCACGTCGTCGGCGCCCCAGTCGGCGGCGACCGCGGCCATGCCGCCCTCGGTGAGCACCAGCAGCAGGGGTTGCGTCAGCCCCGTGGCCCGCAGCACCCGGCACAGGGAGCGGGCCGCGGCCAGCTCGCGCCGGCCGTCGACCAGGACGGCGTCCCCGGCGGGGCCGTCCACCAGCACCGAGGCCTCCGCCGGCAGGACGCGGACGCTGTGCGGCAGCAGCCCCAGCGCCGGCAGCACGTCGGTCGAGGGGGTCAGCGCGTTGGTCAGCACGAGGATCTGGGCCACCCGCGGTCTCGCCCTCCCGTCCGTGCGATCGGGCCGCCCGGGCGACCCGCCGAGCCGGCAGCTTAACGGCCGCCAGCCCGGCTCCGCGCCCGCCGCGCCCCCACCGCGCGTCCACCGCGGCGGCGCGTGCGGGAGGATCGCGCCGTGACACCTGCGGCGACGGCGACGACCACCCTGGCCCTGGCCGTCCTCGTCGCGCTGGCCGCCTTCGCCGGACCCTTCGCACTGGCCCTGGCCCTGGTCCTGCTGGTGGCGCTGGTGGCGGTGGGCTGGCCGGCCCTGCTGAGCCTGCCCTCCCCGCGCGGCACGACCGCGGTCGTCGCGCTCGCCGGCCTGGGAGCCGTCGCCACCGGCACCGCGGTGGTGAGCGCCGACCGGGACGCGCTGGGGGCGGGCCCCCTGGCCGGGGTGCCCGCCGTCGCGGCCCTGGCCCTGCTGGCCGCCTTCGTGCACCAGCTGGCCCGCCGCGACGGCCGCCCGCGGCTCGTGGAGTCGGTCAGCGGCACCGTCACCGGCCAGGCGCTCGGCGTCCTGGCCGCCTGCTGGAGCGCGGTGCCCGCCACGTACGCCGGGGCGCCGCTGGCCCCCGTCGTGCTGGTCGCGGTCTGCGCCGCCGCCGCGGTCTGCGCCACGAGCTGGCCGCTGCGCGTGGCCGGGCCGGTCGCCGTCGGGGCGGGAGCCCTGGCCGGCTGGCTGGCCGGCTCGGCGAGCGTGGCCCTGGGCGGCGCCGGGATCGTCCCGCCCGCCCGCTGGGCCGTGGCGGGCCTGGTCGCCGGCGCCGGCGCGGGGGTGGCGGTCGCCGCCTGGCGCGCGCACTCGGCGCGCCTGCCGGCCGCCGGCACGCTGCCGGCGGCGTTCGCGGTGGCGGCCGCCCCGGTCTGCCTCGCCGGCGGCGGCGCCTACCTGGTGGGGCGCCTGCTGCTGCTGTGACCGCCCGCGCGGGCCCCGCCCCGGGCCCGTCCGCGCGGCGCCGGGCGTGAGGCCGCCCACGTCGGCGGCCCCGCGCGGTGCGGCGAGGGTTAGGCTCGCCACGTGCACGCCCTCGAAGTGTTCTTCCTCGTCCTGCTGATCGTGGTCAGCATCGTGATCGCGTGGTTCGCCGGCTTCGTGGTGTACCGCCTGTTCAAGGGTCAGCGCTGACCCGTGGCAGGCGCTCCCGTCCCCCTGCGCACCGACACGCCCCTGCCGCTGGTCCCGCTGTCCTGGCTGCTGGGCCGCTGGGAGGGCGCCGGCGTGCTCGGCCACCCCGCGCGCGGTGAGGACACCCGCTTCGGGCAGGTCGTGGAGTTCTCCCACGACGGTCGCGACTTCCTGAGCTACACCTCCACCACGTGGGCCCTGGACGAGGAGGGGCGCACCACCGACCCCCTCGACGTCGAGACCGGCTACTGGCGCCCGCAGCCGCTGGACCCGGCCGCCCCGGCGCCCGCCGACGGACCGCGCCCGGTGGAGCTGGAGGTGCTGCTCGCGCACCCCACCGGCGTCGTGGAGGTCCTCGTCGGCACGGCCACCGGCCCGCGCATCGACCTGTCCACCGACGTGGTGGCCCGCACGACCACCGCCCACGAGTACACCGCCGCCACGCGCGTGTACGGGCTCGTGGAGGGCGACCTGCTCTGGGCCCTCGACGTCGCCCTCGACGGCCACCCGATGCGCAGCTACGCCTCGGCCCGGCTCAAGCGGGTGCCCTGACGGCCGGGACGCCCACCCCGCTCGGCGAGGTGCTGCACGCCCGCGGGCTGCGCCTGACGCCCCAGCGCCAGCGCGTCCTGGCCGTCGTGCGCCGCCTGGGGCACGCCACGCCCGAGGACGTCGTCGCCGCCCTGCGCGCCGAGGCCGGTGCTCCCGCCGTCGACGCCTCCACCGTGTACCGGGCGCTGGCCCTGCTGGAGGAGCTGGGGCTGCTCGCCCGCACGGCGCTGGAGCGGCGCGCCGAGTCCTTCCACCCCGTCGAGCACGGCGGGCACCTGCACCTGGTCTGCGAGGCCTGCGGCGGCGTGGCCGAGGCGCCCGCGCAGGCGGCCGCCGGCCTGGCCAGCGACCTGCTGCACCGCACCGGCTTCGCCGCGGACGTGACCCACCTGGCGCTGCGCGGGCGCTGCGCCGCCTGCCGCGCCGCCCACCCCACCGACCCGACGGAGGCGTCGTGAGCACCCCCACCCCCGCAGCCGCCCCCGCCCGGCGCTCGCCCCTGCTGGACCTGCCCGGCGCGGTGGCCGCCGAGGGCCCCGACGCCGGTGTCGCCTGGCACTACGGCGACCCGGTGGCCGAGCAGCGCGCCCTCGTGCGCGGTGAGGCCTTCGTGGACCTGTCCCACCGCGGCGTCGTGCGCCTGACCGGCCCCGACCGGCTCAGCTGGCTGCACAGCACCACCAGCCAGGCGCTGGCCGGGCTGCCCGCGGGCACCAGCACCGAGAGCCTCGTGCTCTCCCCGACCGGCCGCGTCGAGCACGACCTGCACCTGCTCGACGACGGGGACGCCACCTGGATCACCGTCGAGCCCGGCGAGCGCGAACCGCTGGTCTCCTGGCTGCTGAAGATGCGCTTCACGCTGCGCGTGGAGGTCGAGGACGTCACCGCCGAGTGGGCCGTGCTCGGTGAGCCCAGCCGCGAGCCCGCCGCCGCGGCCGGGCCCGTGTGGGTGGACCCCTGGCCCGGCCCGGTGCCCGCCAACGAGGGCGGCGCCGCCGACACCGCCAGCTACGCCGCCGTGCCCACCCCCCTGCACCCGGGCGCCGAGCGGCCCTGGCGCGAGGTGCTCGTGCCGCGCGGCGAGCTGGCCGCCCGCGCCGCCGGGCGCCGCCCGGCCGGCACCTGGGCGAGCGAGGCGCTGCGCGTGGAGGCGTGGCGCCCGCGCCTGGGCCTGGAGACCGACGAGCGCTCCATCCCGCACGAGCTGGACTGGCTGCGCACCGCCGTGCACCTGCACAAGGGCTGCTACCGCGGGCAGGAGACCGTCGCCAAGGTGCACAACCTGGGGCGCCCGCCGCGCCGGCTGGTGCTGCTGCACCTGGACGGCTCCACGCACGACCTGCCCGCGCACGGCGACGACGTCGTGCTCGCCGACGGCCCCGAGCGCGCGGTCGGGCGCGTGACGACCGCCGCCCGCCACCACGAGCTGGGCCCGGTGGCGCTGGCCGTCCTCAAGCGCTCGGTGCCGGTGGACGCGCCGCTGCTGGCCGTGGCCGGTTCCGCCGCCGGGGACGCCCCGCGACCCCTGGCCGCCGCGCAGGAGGTCGTCGTCGCCCCGTGAGCCGTCCCGCGGTCCGCCCCCCCCGGGCGGCGGCGTGGGCCTATCCTCAAGATGCGCACGCGCAGTCGCGCGCTGGTCGCTCAGAGCGATCATCCGGATCGGGGAGCGGAGGCCGACATGGACGACGAGCACGTCAGCGGGTACCAGCGGGGCGGACGGCGGGCGCTCGACCGCGTGCTGGCCCCCGAGTTCCTGGCGGACCTGCGCACCATCGACCTGGACGAGCTGCGCGAGCGCCGTTCGCTGGCCGAGCAGGAGGAGGCGGACCTCTCCTACGCGCGTCGCCTGCTGCAGGGGCGCCTGGACCTGCTGGGGGCCGAGCTGCAGCAGCGCTCCGACGTCGACGGCGGCACGGACGTGCCGGCCGCGCGCAGCGACGCGGAACTGGTGGCCCGGCTCACCGACGTGCTGGCCGACCCCCGGCGCATCGACCACGGCATGGGCCGGCACACCACCGTGCAGCCCAGCCGCGTGGGCGAGCACCGCCGCCGCGCCGAGGCCGCCGTCGCCGACCCGCGCCTGTCGGACCTGGCCGCCATGGACGACGACCAGCTCGCCGCGGCCCGCGAGCGGCTGCTGGAGCTGGAGGGGGAGCTGTCGGCCGACCGGCACCGCGTGCAGGAGGCCATGGACGCCTGCACCGAGGAGATCACCCGCCGCTACCGCGAGGGCGTCGCCACCGTGGAGGACGCGCTGCCCGGCGCGCGCTGACCCGGGGGCGCTGACCCCGGGGACGCACCGCCTCCGCCGCGCCCCCGGTCCCGCTCACCCCCGGGCGGCCAGCAGCGTGCGCAGGTGGGCGGCCAGGACCTCCTGCGCACGCGGGTCCAGGGCGGCCGTGGCGCGGCGCTCGGCGTCCAGCACGGAGGGCAGCAGCCGGTCCACGAGGGCGGTGCCGCCCGGGGTCAGGGCCAGGCGGCTGACCCGGCCGTCGCGGGGGTCGGGGGTGCGTTCGAGCAGGCCGCGGGCCGTCAGGTGCTCCAGCCGCTTGGTCGTGGCCGCCCCGGAGGCGAGCGTGGCGGCGCTGACCCCCGTCGGCGTCAGCGGCCGCCGGCTGCGCCGCAGCGCGCACAGCACGTCGAACTCCGCGCGGGTCAGCCCCTCCTCGCGCACGACCTCGTCGGCGGCGCGGCCGACGGCCGCCGCGGCCAGGCGCAGCCGGCCGGAGACGGCCATGGGGCTGGTGTCGAGCTGCGGGTGCACCGCCGCCCACTCGGCGCGGGCCCGGTCGACGGGGTCCGGGCCGGGACCGGCCGGCGGATCGGGGAGGGGGTCGCTCACCCGGCAAGGGTAGCCGTCCGCGCCGAAGTGCTTCACGGGTGAAACACCCGCTAAGATCCTGGTGTGCCCACCGCCGCCCTCCTGCACCTCGCCCGCTCCGTGCGCGGTTGGGGGCGCCTGGCGCCGGGTCCCACCCCCTGGGCGGACGCCTGCGCCGCCCTGGTGTGGACCGCCGTCCCGCTGGCCCTCGTGCTCGCCGCCGGCACGCCGCTGCTCGCCGCCCCCGCCACCTTCGGGGCGATGGCCGGGGTGTACGGCCGCGCCGAGCCGTACGCGCGGCGGTGGCGCACCCAGGCGGCCGCCGGCGTGGTCATGAGCGCCGCGCTGCTCGCCGGTGCCCTCGCCGGGATCGCCGGGCGGGCCCTGCCGGTCGGCGGCTGGGGCGCCGAGGTCGTGCCCGCGCTCGTCGTCGCCGTGGTGGCCCTGCTGGCCAAGCTGCTCAGCGACGCCGTGCGCACCGGCCCGCCCGGCGGGCTCATGCCCGTCTTCGCCGCCGGCACCCTCGCGCACACCCCCCTCACCGCCGCCGACCTGCCCGCCGTCGTCCTCGTCGCCCTCGCCTGCGCCGCGTTCGCGGCGGCCGTGTCCGCCGCCCCGGGCCTGCGCCGCCCCGACGGCCCCGAGCGCGACGCCGTCGCCCGGGCGCTGGGCGCCGTCCTCGCGGCCGTGCACGACCCCGCCGCGCACGGCGCGGCCGCCCTCGCCGTGCACCGGGCGTGGGACGTGCTGGCCCCCGGTGCCGCGCGCACGGCGGGCGACCCCACCGGCCCCGCCCGCTGGCTCGCGCACGCCGAGCGCCTGCTGCACGCGGCCGCCGGCCCCGCCCCCACCGCGGGCACCGTCCCGGCGCCCCGCCGGCGGGTCCTCGCCGCCGACGTCGACGCCGCCCGCGCCGCCCTGTCCGCGCTGCGCGGACGCGGTCCCCTGCCGCCCGTGCCCGCCCGTGCGGGCGCGCTCGCGGAGGTCCTGGGGCACGGCGCCACCGGCGACGGGCGGCTGCGGGCGATCGCCGACGCGCTGCGGCCGGCCTCCGTCCTGCACGCACCCGCCCTGCGCGTGGGTGCGGCCTGCGCCGTCAGCGCCGTGCTCGCCGCCGCTGCGGGCCTGGGGCACACCTACTGGGCCGCGGTCGCCGCGGCGGCCGCGCTGCAGTCCCCGTCGCTGGGCGTCACCACCCGCCGCGCGGTGCAGCGCTCCCTGGGCACCCTCGCCGGGCTGGTGCTCGCCGCGCTCCTCGTGCCGCTCGCCACCGGCGACGCCTCGCTGTGGGCGAGCACCGTCGCGTGCATGTTCCTCGTCGAGCTGCTCATGCCCCGCAACCTCGCCCTGGGCACCGTGCCCATCACGGCGCTGTCGCTGCTGCTGACGCGGCTCGGCTCGACCGCGACCCCGCTCGAGAGCCTGGCCGGCGACCGCGTCCTCGACACCCTGCTGGGCGTCGCCATCGGGGTGGTCGCCGCCCTCGCCGTGCGCAACCGCCACGCCCGCACCCACCTGGAACGCGCGCTCGGCGCCGTCGCCCGCTCCAGCGCGGCCGGCGACGCCGCGGCGCTGCGGCACGACCTGGCCGTCCTGCGCGACGCGCACGACCTGCTCGCCGACGACTCCTGGGGCGCCCGCGCCGGAGCCGCCACCGGCCCCACCGCCACCGTCGACCCGGAGCGGGTCCAGCGGGCCGAGCGGGACGGTTACCGCCGCCTGGGTGAACTCCTGGGCGCCGGGGCCTGAGGACGCCCGCGCGGGGAACCCGGCGGGCCCGCCGACCGTAGGACCTGCGTGACCTCCCTCGTCGGCACCGTGCAGATCGGCGTGCTCCTCGTGATCGCCTTCGCGGCGTTCGCCCTCACGGCCTGGGCCCTGGTCGACGCCCTGCGCCGCCCCGCCGGCGCCTTCACCGCCGCCGGCAAGCGGACCAAGACCTTCTGGGTCGCGATCCTCGCCGTCGCCGCGGCGATCGGCTTCGTGTCCCTGCCGCCCATCTCCGCCGCGGGCCTGCCGGGCCTGCTGGGCATCGTCGCCGTGGTCGCCGCCGCGGTGTACATGGCCGACGTGCGCCCGGCCGTGCGGCAGTTCGGCGGCCGGCGCGGTCCGCGCCGCGACGACCGCGGCCAGGGGCCCTACGGCCCCTGGTGAGCCCCCGCGGGGGTCGCCCCCCGCCCGCTCCCGCCGGGGGAGCGCCGCGCGCCGCGCAGGGCGCAGCGCAGCAGCGCCGACCCCACCACCAGGAGCGCGAGCACCGAGAGGACGTCCGCCTCGGTGAACCCCCGGCTGTAGCTGAACGTGTGCAGGACGCGTCCCTCCACCGGGCCGTTCACCCGGCTCCACACCGCGCTGAGCAGCCCCGTCAGGACCGCGACGTCCCAGCGCGGCCGCACCAGGCAGCCCAGCACCCCCACGCCCAGGGCGAGCAGCGTCAGGGGGATGACCACGGGGACGTCGAGCACCGCCCGATCGTAGGCGCGCAACCCGCACGACGCTCCCGGTCCACCGGGCGCACCCCGTCCGTTCACCCGGGTGGCGGTGCGACACGCTGCTCCCGTGAGAGCGGTCGTGCAGCGCGTCAGCCGGGCCCGGGTCACCGTCGACGGCGAGGAGGTCGGCGCCCTGGGCGGCCCCGGGCTGCTCGTCCTGCTGGGCGTCACCCACGACGACGGGCCGGAGCAGGCCGAGCGCACCGCCCGCAAGATCGCCCAGCTGCGGGTGCTGCGGGAGGAGCGTTCCGTGCTGGAGACCGGGGCGGGGGTGCTGCTCGTCAGCCAGTTCACCCTCTACGGCGACACCCGCAGGGGCCGGCGCCCCAGCTGGTCGGCGGCCGCGCCGGCGCAGGTCGCCGAGCCCCTGGTCGCCGCCGTCGCCGACGCGCTGCGCGCTCAGGGCGTGGAGGTGGCCACCGGCCGCTTCGGCGCGGACATGGCCGTCGAGCTGGTCAACGACGGGCCGACGACCCTGCTGCTGGAGGTGTGAGGCGCGCCCCCGAGCTGGCCCGCACGACCAGCTCGCGCGGCTCCAGGTGCAGCGGGCCCGGTGCCCGGCCCGCCAGCTGGTCCAGCAGCAGGCGGGCGGTCGCCGCCCCGTCGGCCACGACGTCGCGGCGCAGCGCGGTGATGGCCGGACCGGCCAGCCGGCACAGGATGGAGTCCTCCCCGGCCACCACGGCCAGGTCCCCGGGCACCCGCACCCCCAGGGAGCGCCGCTCGGCCACCACCGTGGCGGCCATCACGTCGTTGTCGTACAGCACCGCGGTGGGCGGCTCCGGGCGCGCCAGCAGCTCCCGGGTCGCCTGCAGGCCCCCCCGCGCGGTGTAGTCGGCGGCCACGACCTCCTGCGCCGCCCCCAGGGCCGCGGCGGTGACCTCCCGCCAGGCCCGGTCGCGGCGGCGGGTGTGCCGGAACTGCGGCGGCCCGCTGACGCGCGCCAGCCGCCGGTGACCGCGCGCCAGCAGGTGCCCGACGACCTGCGCGAGCGGCTCGCGCTCCTCCTCCACCGACACCGCCACGGTGGTGGCGCCCTCCGCGACCCCCGGCAGGTCCTCGCCCGTGCCGCCGCGCACCACGCTCGGCACGCCCAGCCCGGTGACCAGCGCCAGCCGGGGGTCGTCCACGAGCAGGTCGGTGAGCACCACGCCGTCCACCCGCCGCTCCTGCCACCACCGGCGCAGCACGTCCACCGCCGCGTCCACGTCGGGCACCACCGTCATCAGCAGCGACACCGACTCGGTGGCCAGCACGCCCTCCATGCCGGCCACCAGGCGCATGTAGTAGGGCTCCTCGCCCAGCAGCTCCACGTCGCGTGCCACGGCCAGCCCCACGGCGTGCGCCCGGGCGCGGGACAGCGAGCGGGCGGCCGCGCTGGGGCGCCAGCCGAGCTCGCGGGCGGCGCCCAGGACCCGCTCGCGGGTGGCCGCCGACACGCCGGGGAGGTCGTTGAGGGCGTAGGAGACCGACGCCTTGGACACCCCCGCCAGCCGCGCGATGTCGCGGATCGTGGGGCGCGCCCCGCCGGGCGGCGATCCGTCCACGCTCACCTCCGGGTCCCGGTGCCGTCCGCAGGATCATGCCCGACCGGTGCACCGGCGCCGCGCCGGGCGCCGGGCGCCACCGCCTCCCACGCCACGGTCAGCTCGCCGAGCCGCCAGCGCGCCGGCCCGTCCAGCACCGGCCAGTCCCGGCTCAGCGCGCGGCAGGTGGCCAGCCACCGCTGGCGCGCGCCGAACGTGCCCTCCGGCGCCGCGCGCGCCCAGGCGTCGTCCGCGGCGCGCAGCAGGTCGTGCACGCCCTCACCGGGCACGTTGCGGTGGATGAGCGCCTTGGGCAGCCGCTCGGCCACGGCGGACGGCTGCGCCAGCCCACCCAGGCGCAGCGAGATCGTCAGGGAGAGCGGACCGCGGGCGTCCAGCGCGACCCAGGCGCTTCGCCGCCCCAGCTCGTCGCAGGTGCCCTCCACCACGAGGCCGCCGGGTGCCAGGCGCGAGCGCAGCAGCTCCCAGGCGGCGGCCACCTCGGCCTCGTCGTACTGGCGCAGCACGTTGAAGGCGCGCACCAGCACCGGGTCCCCGCCGCCGGGCACGGCCAGCTCGAAGCCGCCCACGGCGAACTCGGGCGCACCGGCCACCCCCGCCAGGGCGGCGCGGGCCGCCGCCACCCGTTCGGGCGAGACCTCCAGGCCCACCACACGGACGTCGGGGCGCACCCGGCGCAGCCAGCGCTGCAGGTCGGTCACCGTCACGGGGCGGGCGCCGTAGCCGAGGTCGACGACCAGCGGGTCGGCGGCCCGGCGCAGCCGGCGGGCCTGGGTGCCGGCCAGCCACCGCTCCACGCGCCGCAGGCGGTCGGGGCCGGTGGTGCCGCGCGTGACGGTCCCCACGGGACGCCGGGCAGACTGCTCGCCGGACCGTGCCGGGGCGCGGTCGCCGTTCCAGGGGGGCACCGTCCGACGGTAGCCACCCGGGGCGGTGCGGCAGGACGAGGACCAGCGAGGGGCGGCAGGAGCGAACGGTGGGTGCGCAGAGCGCGGCGGGGGTGTCGCGGGTGGCGATGGTGTCGGTGCACACCTCACCGGTGGAGCAGCCGGGCACCGGCGACGCCGGCGGCATGAACGTGTACGTGCTGGAGCTGTCCCGGCAGCTGGCGCGGCGCGGCGTCGAGGTGGAGGTGTTCACCCGGCGCACCTCCTCCGAGCAGCCGCCGCTGGTGACCGCCGCCGACGGGGTGACGGTGCGGCACGTGCCCGCCGGCCCCTACGAGGGCCTGGGCAAGGACGACCTGCCCGGTCAGCTGTGCGCCTTCACGGCCGGGATGCTGCGCACGGGCGCGCGGCGCACCGAGGGCCACTACGACCTCGTGCACTCGCACTACTGGCTGTCCGGGCAGGTGGGGTGGCTGGCCGCCGACCGCTGGGACGTGCCGCTGGTGCACTCCATGCACACGATGGCGAAGGTGAAGAACGCGCACCTGGCGTCCGGGGACGCGCCGGAGCCGACGGGCCGCGTGATCGGCGAGGAGCAGGTGGTGGCGGCCGCCGACCGCCTGGTCGCCAACACCCCCGCCGAGCGCGACGAGCTGGTGCAGCTGTACGGCGCCGACCCCGCCCGGGTGGCGGTGGTCCCCCCGGGCGTGGACCTGGCGACGTTCTCGCCGGACGGGGGCCGGGCGGCGGCGCGCGCCCGGCTCGGCCTGCCCCCGGAGGCGGAGCTGCTGCTGTTCGTGGGCAGGCTGCAGCCGCTGAAGGCCCCGGACGTGCTCGTGGAGGCCGTCGCCCTGCTGCTGCGCGAGCAGCCGCAGCGCCGCTCGCGGCTGCGCGTGCTCGTGCTGGGCGGACCCAGCGGCTCCGGCACGGCGCACCCGCACGCGCTGACCGACCTGGTGCGCGCGCGGGGCCTGGCGGACGTGGTGCAGGTGCGCCCGCCGGAGCCGCGCGACCGGCTGGCCGAGCACTACCGCGCCGCCGACGTCGTCGTGGTGCCCTCCCACAACGAGTCCTTCGGCCTGGTGGCCCTGGAGGCCCAGGCGTGCGCGACACCCGTGGCGGCGGCTGCGGTGGGCGGGCTGCGCACCGCCGTGGCGGACGGCGAGTCGGGGGTGCTGGTGGACTCGCACGACCCGGGCGTGTGGGCGCGCGCCCTGCGCGACCTGCTCGACGACCCCGCCCGGCGCGCGGCGCTGGGCCGTCGGGCCGCGCAGCGGGCGCGGGGCTTCGGCTGGGACCGCACGGCCGAGGCGACGCTGGAGCTGTACCGGGGGGCGCTGGCCGCCCGCCGGGCGGGGGAGCGCTGAGGTGCGCTCCCCCGGGGACGGCCCGGGTGGACCCGCCGCCGGTGGGGGCGACCGGCGGTCCTCGGTAGGGTTGCGGCCATGAGCGAAGCGGCGCACACCCTCGTCCTGTTGCGGCACGGCGAGAGCGAGTGGAACGCCAGGAACCTGTTCACCGGCTGGGTGGACGTGCCCCTGTCGGAGAAGGGCCGCGCCGAGGCCGCCCGGGGCGGGCGCCTGATGGCCGAGGCCGGGGTGCTGCCGGACGTCGTGCACACCTCGCTGCTGCGCCGCGCGATCACCACAGCCCACCTGGCGCTGGACGCCGCCGAGCGGCACTGGATCGACGTGCGCCGCTCCTGGCGCCTCAACGAGCGCCACTACGGCGCGCTGCAGGGCAAGGACAAGAAGCAGACCCTCGCGGAGTTCGGCGAGGAGCAGTTCATGCTGTGGCGGCGTTCCTTCGACGTGCCGCCGCCGCCGATCGAGCTCGGCTCGGAGTTCTCCCAGGACGGCGACCCGCGCTACGCCGGCCTCGGCGACGACATGCCGCGCACCGAGTGCCTGGCCGACGTCGTGCGGCGGATGCTGCCGTACTGGCACGAGCAGGTCGTCCCGGACCTCCGCTCGGGCGGGGTCGTGCTGGTCGCCGCGCACGGCAACTCGCTGCGCGCCCTGGTCAAGCACCTGGACGGCATCTCCGACACCGACATCGCCGGGCTGAACATCCCCACGGGCATCCCGCTGGTGTACCGCCTGGACGCGGAGCTCCAGCCGGTGGTGCGCGGTGGCGAGTACCTCGACCCCGACGCCGCGGCCGCCGCGGTGCAGGCGGTCGCCAGCCAGGGGCGCTGAGCCCGGCGCTCACGCGCCGGTCGCGGCGCCCGACGTCGTGACCGGCGCCGCCGGCGAGGCGGCGGGCGGAACCGTCCGGTCCGCGGAACCGGTCGCCGTGGCGGTCGGGGAGTCCGCGTCCCCGCTGCAGGAGCGCTCCACGGCGCTCTGGAGCCTCTCCTGGGCGGCCACGACGTCGGTCCCCGCGGCGGAGCCGTCGACGGCGGCGGTGGCCTCGTCCAGCGCGGCCATCGCGGTCGTGAGGTCGGCGCTCGACCCCGTGCCGGGGTCCAGGTCGCCCGCGGCCCGCGCCAGCCGCTGGTAGTAGTCCAGGACCAGCTGGGCGTCCCCGCTCAGCTCGGCGGGGGCGGCCGCCAGCACGGCGGCGTAGTACGCCGGTCCCTCCTCGGTGGTGACCAGGGCGTAGACCGACTGCGCCCGGGGGTCGCCGCGCGGCACGTCGAGCCGTTCCAGCTCCGCGGTGAAGGCGCTGTCCAGCTCGTCCTGCGCGGCGCGCACCGCCGGGCAGTCGAACGCGGGGTCGCTGCGCTGCGGGGTGCTCGTGCTCGCGGACGGGGACGAGGTCGGCTCCACGGTCGTCGTCGTGGGAGCCGGGGTGATCACCTCGTCGTCGCCGGAGCAGCCGGCCAGCAGCACGAGCGCGGCTGCCGCGGTGACGACCACCCGCGCTGCGCGGGGCCGGCACCGCCACGAGTCCACGAGCGCGACGCTACACCGGCGCGCGCCGGCCGGCGTGGCGGTGACGGCCCCGCGCCTCAGCCGACGAGCGGGAGGCCGTGCGGCTCGTGGCCGCTGTGGGAACCGGTGACCAGGAAGGTCACGTTCTTGGCGACGGAGACGGCGTGGTCGGCGAAGCGCTCGTAGTAGCGGCTGCACAGCGTCAGGTCGACCGCCACCTCGGTGGGCTGCTCCGTGCTGCGGGACATCAGCAGCTCGAACACGCTGCGGTGCAAGCGGTCCATCTCGTCGTCGTCCGTCTCCAGCTCGGCGGCGAGCTCGACGTCGCGCGAGGCGATGACACTGCCGGCCTTGGTGACGATCCGCTCGGCGACCTGGGCCATCTGCAGCACGGTGGAGCGGTACTCCGGCGGCACGACGGGCTCGGGGTGGCGCAGCCGGGCCAGCTTGGCGACGTGCCGGGCCAGGTCGCCCATGCGCTCCAGGCTGGTGCTCATGCGCAGCGCGGTGACCACGACGCGCAGGTCGGTCGCCACCGGCTGCTGGCGCGCCAGCAGCTGCAGCGAGCGCTCCTCGAGGTCCTGCTGGAGGGAGTCGATCCGCTGGTCGGCGGTGATGACGCTCTCGGCGAGCTCCCGGTCGGCGTCGAGCAGGGCGGTGGTGGCGCGGGACATGGCCGAGCGCGCCAGGTTCGTCATCTCCACCAGGGTGTCGACGAGGTGGACCAGTTCGTCGTGGTAGACGTTGCGCACGGGTGATTCTCCTCGGGCTGCGGGCGGGACGCGGGTGCCGGTGCTTCGCCGTCCACCTGGGCCCCAGGTTCCCAGGCCGGGGTGAACGCACGCCACCCCGGGTGTGAACTTCTGGCGCCGCGGGGCTGCGGGAACCGCGCGGTGCGGGGAGTGCACGGGCGGAACCTTAGGCTGGTGACGTGGTCGGCGACATCTCGAGCAGCATCGCCGCTGCTGCCGGTGTCCTGGCCGGCGCGGCCGGCGTGCTCGCCTTCCGCGTCTCCGACCGGCTGCAGCGTCCCGAGGTGCCGCCGCTGGAGCAGCCGGGCGTGCCGCCCGGGGTGAGCGACGTGCTGATGGCGCTGCGGTCCTCCGCGGTGGTGCTGGACGCCACCGACGAGGTCGTCAAGGCCAGCGCCGCCTCGTACGCCGCCGGTGTCGTGGCCGGGCGGGAGCTGACCGACGCCCAGCTGCGGGAGATGGTCCGCGCCTGCCGCCGCGACGGCCGGGTGCGCGAGGTGGAGGTCGAGCTGGCCCCCGGTCTGGGTCGCCCGCCGGCCGTCGTGCTGGCCCGCGTCTCGCCGCTGGGGCCGCGCCACGTGCTGCTCCTGCTGGAGGACCGCACCGAGTCGCGGCGGGTGGAGGCCGTGCGCCGCGACTTCGTCGCCAACGTCAGCCACGAGCTGAAGACGCCGGTGGGCGCGCTGTCGCTGCTGTCCGAGGCGGTGGAGGACGCCGCCGACGACCCCGAGGCGGTGCGCCACTTCGCCCGCCGGATGCGCCGGGAGTCCAAGCGGCTGACCCAGCTGGTGCAGGAGATCATCGACCTGTCGCGCCTGCAGGCGGCGGAGAACGTCGTCGAGGCCACCGTGCTGGAGGTGGACGCGCTCGTCGCCGAGGCCGCCGACCGCAGCGTCTCCGTGGCGCAGCAGCGCGAGTCGGAGGTCGTGGTCGCCGGTGAGCGCGGCGTTCTGGTCAAGGGGGACCGCGAGCTGCTGGTGACCGCCCTGCGCAACCTGGTGCACAACGCGCTGGCCTACTCCCCGGAGCGCAGCCGCGTCGTGGTGGAGGTCCGTCGCGTCCGGCCGCCGCAGGGCGACGAGGCCGCCGTCAGCGCGGCCGTGGACATCGCGGTCTCCGACCGCGGCGTGGGCATCAGCCCGGCCGACCTGGACCGGATCTTCGAGCGCTTCTACCGCGTCGACCCGGCCCGTTCCCGCCTGACCGGGGGAACGGGCCTGGGGCTGTCGATCGTCAAGCACGTCGCCGGCAAGCACGGCGGCGAGGTGCGCGTGTGGAGCGTCGAGGGGGAGGGGTCGACCTTCACGCTGCGGCTGCCGGAGGCGCCGCGGCCCGTGGTGGACGAGCCGTCCGAGCCCGCCGGTGCCGCACCCCCCGATCTCCCGCGGCGGGCGCCTCGCGGCCCCGCGGGTCCTTCCCGACGACCCCCGGGGCAGTCCCCGGAGGATTCACCCCTGGAGGTTCGACCGTGACGCGCATCCTGGTGGTCGAGGACGAGGAGTCGTTCTCCGACCCGTTGTCCTACCTGCTGCGGCGGGAGGGGTACGACGTCGCGGTCAGCGACACCGGGCCGGCCGCGCTGGAGGAGTTCGACAGGGCCGGCGCCGACCTGGTGCTGCTGGACCTCATGCTCCCGGGGATCCCGGGGACCGAGGTGTGCCGGCAGTTGCGCACCCGCTCGAGCGTGCCGGTCATCATGCTGACGGCCAAGGACTCCGAGATCGACAAGGTCGTGGGCCTGGAGATCGGCGCCGACGACTACGTCACGAAGCCGTACTCCTCCCGGGAGCTGCTGGCCCGGGTGCGCGCGGTGCTGCGCCGCGGGGCCGAGCCGGAGGAACTGGTGCAGACCACGGTGGAGGCGGGAGGGGTCCGCATGGACGTGGACCGCCACGTGGTCACGGTCCGCGGCGAGCAGGTCCCCCTGCCGCTGAAGGAGTTCGAGCTGCTGGAGATGCTGCTGCGCAACGCCGGGCGGGTGCTGACCCGGGTGCAGCTCATCGACCGGGTGTGGGGCTCGGACTACGTGGGTGACACCAAGACGCTCGACGTCCACGTCAAGCGGCTGCGCGCGAAGATCGAGCCGGACCCCTCCAACCCCCGCCACCTGGTGACGGTGCGCGGCCTGGGCTACAAGTTCGAGGGCTGAGCGTCCCCGTGGGCCGGGCCGGGCCGGGCGGCCCGGCCCACGGCGTCGGCCGACCGCCGCGGGCGGTGGGCTCAGTGCGCGGCGCCCTCGCCGCCCTGGCCGATGAGGCCCTCCTCGCCGAGCTCGGGCCCGCACTCGACGTCCGCGGAAGCCGCGGTCTCCGCGCCGGGGTCCGGTGCGGCGGTGGGGGTCAGGGGCGCGTACGCGAAGCACGGCAGCAGCACCGGCGCCTCGACCTCGATGGTCTCCCCGGCGGACTGGAACGTCAGGGGCAGGGTCTCGCCGGCGTGGACGGGCACCTGGGGGATCTGCATCCACGCGGGCTGCTGCTCGTCGGGCCCGTCGGCGGTGGCCGCCGGCGAGGCGGTCGCGACGGCGGCCGGTGCGCCGATCTGCACGAGCTGCCCGGCGGGGATCACGAAGGTCTGGGACGGCGCCTGGGCCGCGTCCACGCCGGCGGCGTCCACGTCCGCGGAGACGGTCACCGAGGCCTCCTCGATCGAGGAGTTCACCAGGGTCACCGACACCACGCCGGGCTCGTCCAGGGCGCTCGCGACGACGAGGGCGTTGCGCACCTGCACGTCGGCCACGGTGGCGTTCTTGCCGTCGCTGGGGTCGTAGGGGCGCAGGACGACCGCGGGGGAGAAGGTCGAGCACCCCGCGACACCCAGGGTGCTCGCGACGGTGACGAGGGCGACGGCGGAGCGCTGGCGGAGCTTCACGCGTTCAGACTACCGGCAGTCGTAGCCGCCCACCCGGGTGCCGGGTGTCCTCGGGGTGTCCCCGTCCCGCCGCCCGGTCCAGCCCGCCCGGACCCGGTGCGCGGTGGGTCCCGGCGGTGCTCCCGGCGGGCGGGCGTGCGCGCGTGAAGCACGCCGATCCTGTCGTGTCAAGGGGTGCTGGAGGCCCGAGCGAGCCTCTGACCTGCGCAAACGCGGTCACGAGGGGTGTTCGGGGCTCGCTCGCCGTGGTAAGGTTGAGCTAGGGAAAGGGGTCACTTTCTATGGCTTTCACGGTCGGCGAAACGGTCGTCTACCCCCATCACGGGGCCGCACTGATCGAGGAGATCAAGACCCGCACCATCAAGGGCGAGGAGAAGCTCTACCTCGTCCTCAAGGTCGCCCAGGGCGACCTGACCATCGAGGTCCCCGCCGAGAACGTCGACCTCGTCGGCGTCCGCGACGTGGTCGGCCGCGAGGGCCTGGACCGGGTGTTCTCGGTCCTGCGCACGGCCTACGCCGAGGAGCCGACCAACTGGTCGCGCCGCTACAAGGCCAACCTCGAGAAGCTCGCCTCCGGCGACGTCATCAAGGTGGCGGAGGTCGTCCGCGACCTCTGGCGACGGGACCAGGACCGCGGCCTGTCCGCGGGGGAGAAGCGGATGCTGGCGAAGGCGCGCCAGATCCTCGTCTCCGAGCTGGCCCTGGCGGAGAACACGAACGAGGACAAGGCCGAGTCCCTCCTGGACGAGGTCCTGGCCTCCTGAGCTGCGCGCTCGTCGTCCCGGCCGCCGGCCGGGGCGAACGCCTGGGGGCGGGGGTGCCCAAGGCCCTCGTCCCCCTGGCGGGAGAACCCCTGCTGCTGCACGCCCTCCGGCGTGCGGCGGCGTCCGGCGTGGTCGACGTCGTGGTGGTGGTCGCGCCGGAGGGTGAGGAACAGCGCGTGCGGGAACTGCTCGCGCCGCTGGGGCTCGGGGACCTGCGGGTCGTCGCCGGTGGTCCAGAGCGTCAGGACTCCGTGCGTCGCGGGCTCGCCGTCCTGCCCGCCGACGTCGACGTCGTCCTGGTGCACGACGCCGCTCGCTGCCTGACCCCGCCCTCGGTGTTCCGCACCGTCGTGGCGGCCGTGCGCGGCGGTGCCGTGGCGGTGGTGCCCGCTCTCGCGGTCTCCGACACCGTCAAGCGCGTGGTGGGCGGTCGTGTGGTGGAGACCGTCGACCGCCGCGAGCTCGTCGCCGTCCAGACCCCCCAGGGCTTCTCCTGCGCCCCGCTGCGCGCCGCCCACGAGGCCGCCGCGTCGGGTGCGCCCGCGACCGACGACGCGGGGATGCTCGAGGCCCTGGGGCACGAGGTGGTCACCGTGGCGGGCGAGGACGCCGCCTTCAAGGTGACCCGGCCCGTCGACCTCGTCCTGGCCGAGGCGCTGCTGAGCGGAGGGCGCGCGTGAGCACCGGCCGGAACGGCTGGCCCCGCGTGGGCACCGGGGTGGACGTGCACCCGCTGGCGCCCGGCCGGGAGTGCCGGGTCGCGGGGCTGCTGTGGCCCGACGAGCCGCTCGGCCCCGAGGGGCACTCCGACGGCGACGTGGCCGCGCACGCCTGCGCCGACGCCCTGTTCGCCGCGAGCGGCCTGGGCGACCTCGGCGCCCACTTCGGCACGGGGCGCCCGGAGTGGGCCGGTGCCTCCGGGGCCCGGCTGCTCGCCGAGGCGGCCCGCCTGGTGCGGGCCGCCGGCTACGAGATCGGCAACGTCTCCGTGCAGGTGGTGGGGAACCGTCCCAAGATCGGCACCCGCCGCGCGGAGGCGGAGGCCGCGCTGTCGGCGGCGTGCGGTGCGCCGGTGAGCGTCTCCGGCACCACGACCGACGGTCTGGGGCTGACCGGGCGCGGGGAGGGCATCGCCGCGGTGGCGACGGCGCTCGTCGTCCCCGTCTGAACCGCGGTCCTTCCGCCCCGCGCGCCGCAGCGCGTCGAGACCCCCGCCGCGAACCCTGCGGCGGGGGCCTCGACGCGTCCGCTCAGGAGCGCTCGTGCTGGTGGGCGCCTTCCGCGGCCGCGGCGGCGGGCTGCCCCTCGGCCGCGGCGGGGTCCCGGCGCAGGGGGCTCTTCTTCGCCTCGTGCTCCTCCGTGGGGTTCTCCGGCTCGTCCGGCAGCAGCACGTGGTGCACGTAGCGCAGCACGACCGTGATGATCGCGGCCACGGGCACCGCGAGGAACGCGCCGATGATGCCGAACAGCGTGCCGCCGATGGTCACCGCCCCGATGACCACCGCCGGGTGCAGGGCGAGGGTCTTGCCCACCAGCAGCGGCTGCAGGACGTTGCCCTCCAGCTGCTGCACCAGCAGCACGATGCCCAGCACGATGAGCGCCTGCACCCAGCCGAGGGTGACGAGCGCGACCAGCGTCGCCAGGACGCCGGTCACGACGGCCCCGACGATGGGGATGAAGGCCGCGAAGAAGATCGTCACGGCCAGCGGCAGGGCGAACGGCACGCCGACGATCCACAGGCCGATGCCGATGAAGAGCGCGTCCACGAACGCCACGGCGGCCTGGGAGAGGATGTAGCCGCGGATCGTCGCCCAGACCCGGGTGCCGAGCTCGGTGGCGTGTCGGTGCGTGGTGGCGTCCAGCCAGCGGCGCGACCACGGCAGCAGGCGGTCGCCGTCGGAGAGGCAGAAGAAGGTCAGCACGAGCACCAGCAGGAACGTGATCACGCCGGAGCCGATGCCGGCCCCGACGGTCCCCAGACCGCCCACGACGCTCAGGGCGATGTTCTGCGCGTTGCTCTGCAGCTCCTGCAGGCCCTGGTTGACGAGGTTGCCGATCTCGTCGTCGCCGAGGTTGAGCGGCGGGCCGGTGACCCACTCCTGCACCTGCTCGATGCCGGCGACGGCGGAGTCGGCGACCTCCCCGGCCTGCCCGGCCACGGTGGGGATCAGGGCCGCGAAGATGCCGACGACGAGCGCCACCAGGATGAGGATCGACAGCAGCGCGGCGATCGCGCGCGGGAGCACGGCGCGCAGCACCTGCGTCAGCGGCCACAGGATCGCGCTGAGGAGCACGGCGAGCAGCAGCGGCAGCAGCAGCGACCAGCCCTTGCCGAGCAGCCACAGCAGACCGGCCACGCCGATGCCGAGGACCAGCAGGCGCAGCGCCCACTTCGCGGCCTCGGCGATGCCGCGTTCGACGACGTTCACGGTGCGGGTCGAGCCCGTTGGATCGCTCACGGGGCGATGCTCCCAGGCCCTGGGAACACCGCCACTCGTCTGCCGCGTCAGTGACCCCGGGCGATCCACTCGTCCAGGTGCGGGGCCTCGTCCCCGACGGTGGTGCTCTCCCCGTGGCCGGTGAGCACCCGCGTGTCCGGGGGCAGCTCCAGCAGCACGTCGCGGATGGAGCCGATGATCGTGCCGAAGTCGGAGAAGGAGCGCCCCGTGGCGCCGGGTCCACCGGCGAAGAGGGTGTCGCCGGTGAACACCGTGCCCAGGGCGGGGGCGTAGACGCTGACGGAGCCGGGGGTGTGCCCGGGGGTGTGCAGCACGTGCAGCTCGGCACCGGCCACGGTGACGACCTCACCGTGCACCAGGTCGGTGGTGGGGACCTGCGCGTGGGTCAGCTCCCACACCTCGCGGTCGGCCGGGTGCAGCAGCACCGGGACGCGGTGGTGCTCGGTGCTGAAGCGCTCGGCCAGCTGCGGGGCGCGGCGCACGTGGTCGTCGTGGGCGTGGGTGCACACCACGGCCAGCAGGCGCCGGTTCCCGATCGCGGTGGCGATCGCGTCGACGTCGTGGGGGGCGTCCAGGACGACGACCTCGTCGTCGTCGCCGATCAGCCAGACGTTGTTGTCGACGTCGAAGGTGTTCCCGTCCAGGCTGAAGGTGCCGGAGGTGAGCAGGTGCTCGATCCGGGCAGTGCTGCGCGCGTTCACTGGTCCATCACCACGACGCTGCGCAGCACGTCGCCGCTCTTCATGGTCGCGAACGCCTTCTCGACGTCGCCCAGCCCGATGCGTTCGGTCACGAACGCCTCCAGCGGCAGGCGCCCGTTGGCGTGCAGCTCCAGCAGCGCGGGGAAGTCCCGCTCGGGTAGGCAGTCGCCGTACCAGCTGGACTTCAACGCCCCGCCACGGCCGAAGACGTCCGCCAGCGGCACGCTCAGCTGCATCTCGGGCGTGGGCACGCCCACCAGCACCACCACCCCGGCCAGGTCGCGGGCGTAGAACGCCTGCCGCCACGTCTGCGGGCGCCCGACCGCGTCGATGACCACGTCGGCGCCGAAGGAGTCGGTGACCTCCCGCACGGCGGCCACGACACCGTCCTCGTCCAGCCCGGAGGAGTTGATCGTGTGGGTGGCGCCCAGCTGGCGCGCCCACGTCAGCTTCTTGTCGTCCAGGTCGATCGCGACGATGCGCCGTGCCCCGGCCAGCACCGCCCCGGCGATCGCCGCGCAGCCCACCCCGCCGCAGCCGATGACCGCCACGGTGTCGCCGCGGGTCACGGGGGCGGTGTTCACCGCCGCGCCGATGCCGGCCATGACCCCGCAGCCCAGCAGCCCGGCCACCGCCGGGTCGAAGGAGGTGCCGGTGCCGTCGTAGATGGAGGTGTCGATGCGGGTGGCCTGGCCCGCGGCCACCAGCGTCTTGGGCGCGAACGCGCCGATGCCCAGCGCCGGGCTCAGCGGCGTGCCGTCGCTCAGCCTCATCTGCTGGGTGGCGTTGTGCGTGTTGAAGCAGTACTGCGGGCGCCCGCGCTTGCACGCGCGGCAGGCCCCGCACACCGCGCGCCAGTTCAGCACCACGGCGTCGCCCACCGCGACGTTCGTGACGCCCTCGCCGATCGCGGCCACGGTGCCGGCGGCCTCGTGGCCCAGCAGGAAGGGGAACTCGTCGCTGATGCCGCCCTCGCGGTAGTGCAGGTCGGTGTGGCAGACGCCGCACGCGGCGACGTCCACGACCACCTCCCCGGCGATCGGTTCGGGCACCACGACGTCGGCGGTCTCGACGGGGGCGCCCTTGCTGCGGGAGACGATCGCGGGAACGGTCCAGGCCATGGCGCCGACCCTAGTGGAGGGGCCCGACGGCGGCCCCGGTGCCCGACGGCGGTCCCGGTGAGCGGACGGCGGGTCCGCGCCCGGCCGGTAGCCTGGCGGGGTGACCCTGCGCCTCCACGACAGCGCCGCCGGCGCGGTGCGCGACTTCGTCCCCCTGCGGCCCGGGCGCGTCGGCGTCTACGTCTGCGGCGCCACGCCGCAGGGCTCCCCGCACCTGGGGCACGTGCGCGCGCAGGTCGCCTTCGACGTGCTGCGCCGCTGGCTGACGGCGACGGGCCACGAGGTCACCCTGGTGCGCAACGTCACCGACATCGACGACAAGATCCTCGCCAAGGCCGCCGAGGCCGGCGTCGAGTGGTGGGCGCACGCGGCTCGCTTCGAGCGGGAGTTCTCCGCCGCCTACGACGCCCTCGGCGTGCTGCCGCCCACCGTGGAGCCGCGCGCCACCGGCCACGTGCCCGAGATGGTCGAGCTGATCGAGCGGCTGATCGAGCGCGGCCACGCCTACGCCGCCACCGACGGCTCCGGCGACGTCTACTTCGACGTCCGCTCCTGGCCGGAGTACGGCAGCCTCACCCACCAGCGGCTGGAAGACATGGAGCCGGCCGCGGACGCCGACCCCCGCGGCAAGCGCGACCCGCGCGACTTCGCGCTGTGGAAGGGCGCCAAGGCCGGCGAGCCGGCGAGCGCGTCGTGGCCGACGCCGTGGGGCCGGGGCCGTCCGGGCTGGCACCTGGAGTGCTCGGCGATGGCCGGGCGCTACCTGGGCGAGCGCTTCGACGTGCACGGCGGTGGTCTGGACCTGCGCTTCCCGCACCACGAGAACGAGCAGGCGCAGTCGCGCGCCGCCGGCGACGGCTTCGCGGACTACTGGCTGCACAACCACTTCGTGACGATGGCCGGCGAGAAGATGAGCAAGTCGCTGGGCAACGTCCTGGGGATTCCCACCCTGCTGCGCGAGCACCGCGCGGTGGTGCTGCGCTACTACCTCGTCTCGGCGCACTACCGCACCGCCCTGGAGTACTCCGCCACCTCCCTGGTGGAGGCGGAGGCGGCGTACTCGCGCCTGGAGGGGTTCGTGCACCGTGCCGCCGAGCGGCTGGGTCCGGAGGCCCCCGTGGGGGAGGTGGCGCCGGAGTTCGCCGCCGCGATGGACGACGACCTGGCCACCCCGGCGGCGCTGGCGTCGCTGCACGAGGCGGCGCGGCACGGCAACCAGGCGCTGGCCGACGGCGACGAGACGGCGTCGCGCACGGCCCTCGGCCGGGTGCGTGCCGGCCTCGGGGTGCTGGGGCTGGACCCGCTGAGCGAGCCGTGGGTCTCTCGGGCGGGCACCTCGGACGCGGCGCGCGACGCGCTGGACGTCCTGGTGCGCGCCCGACTGGAGGAGCGCGCGGCCGCCCGCGCCGCGCGCGACTTCGCGACCGCCGACGCGGTGCGCGACTCCCTCAAGGACGCGGGCATCGTGATCGAGGACACGCCCACCGGAGCCCGGTGGTCGTTGGAGGGTGAGCAGTAGTGGCGGGCAACTCCCGGCGCCGAGGCGCTGTCAGCAAGGGCAAGAAGGGCCCCACCATCGGCACGGGCGGGAAGAACCGCCGCGCGCTGGAGGGCAAGGGCCCCACGCCGAAGGCGACCGAGCGCACCAACCACCCGGCCGCGGCGCGCGCGGCGAAGGCTGCGCACCGGGCGGCGACGGCGAACCCGCGCCCCGGTGGCCGTCCCCCGGTGCGGCGCACCGTGAAGAAGACCGGTGAGACCGAGTGGATCGCGGGCCGCAACTCCATCGTGGAGGCGCTGCGCGCACGGCTGCCGATCACGGGCCTGTACGTGGCGGCGCGCATCGACTCCGACGACCGCGTCCGGGAGATCCTCGCCGCCGCCGGTGACCGCGGCATCCCGCTGCTGGAGGCCTCCCGCGCCGACCTGGACCGCTTCACCGAGGGTGCGGTGCACCAGGGCGTGGCGGCATCGGTCCCGCCGTACGACTACGCCCACCCGCAGGACCTGCTGGACCGCGCCGCGGACGCCGGCCGCCCGCCGCTGGTGGTGGCGCTGGACGGGGTGACGGACCCGCGCAACCTCGGCGCGGTGGTGCGCTCGGTGGCCGCGTTCGGCGGGCACGGCGTCGTGGTGCCCGAGCGCCGCGCGGCGGGGATGACGGCCTCGGCGTGGAAGACGTCGGCGGGCGCTGCGGCGCGGGTGCCGGTGGCGCGGGCGACGAACCTGACGCGCGCCCTGCAGGAGTACAAGGACGCCGGCCTGTTCGTCGTGGGCCTGGACGCCGACGGCGACGTCTCGCTGCCCGAGCTGCGGCTGGCCGACGGCCCGATCGTGGTGGTCGTCGGCGCCGAGGGCGCGGGGCTCTCGCGCCTGGTGCGCGAGACGTGCGACCAGGTGGTGAGCATCCCGATGGCCGCTGCGGTGGAGTCCCTCAACGCGGGCGTCGCGGCGGGCATCGCCCTGTACGAGGTCTCCCGCCACCGCTGACCCGCTACCCCCTCCGGGGCGGAAACCATGGTTTCCGCCCCGGACGGGGGAGCGACGAGGGCGGAAACCATGGTTTCCGCCGGGGAACGGCGCCGTCTCCCCAGGGCGGTGACCGCGGGCGACATCCCCAAGGAGCGCGTGCGCCGCGGTGGGGGAGCAGCGCGGGCGCGGACGGTGGTCCCGTGCTCCCACGTACGTCTTCGCGCCAGCGGTCCCAGGCGCCTTCGCTGCCGCGTGTCTTCCTCGGCCGGCAGGCGGTGGAAGCCGGAGTCCTGAGCGAGAAGCAGTTGCGCGGCCCGAGGGTGCAGCGAGTCGTCCGTGGCGTCTACGCGCCGGCTCTGGTGCCGCTGACGCACGCGCTGCGGGTCGAGGCGGTGGGCCTGCTGCTGCCGCCGGGAGCGGCCGTCACCGGGCGGTCCCAGGCCACCGTCCTCGGCGTGCCCCTCGCCCGCGCGCGGGACGAGGTGGAGGTCCTGCTGCCCGCCCCGGGGCGCTGGACGATGCCTGCCGGGGTGCGCGTCCGGCAAGCGTGCACCGTGGAACTGGAGAGCACCTGGAACGGCGTACCCCTCGTGAGCGCGGAGCGCATGGCGTTCGACGTGTGTTCCCGCACTCCGAAGCCCGAGGGGGTCGCCGGTCTGGACCAGTTGGCGCGAGGCGGTCTGCTGGACCCGGTCCGGTTCCAGCAGTGGTTGGAGGACGTCCACGACCCGTACGTCGTGCCCGCCCGGGCGGCGGCGACGATGTGCGATCCCCGGGCTGAGTCCCCGCAGGAGTCCCGGGTGCGGGTGCTGTGCCGGGACGCCGGGCTGGACGTCGTCCCAGCCGTGGAGGTGCGCGACGCCGCGGGTCGCTTCGTGGCGAGGGTCGACCTGGCCCTCGAGGAGTTCCGGGTCGCCGTGGAGTACGACGGCGCGTGGCACGCGCTGCGCGAGGAGCTGGAACGGGACCGCCGACGCCTGAGGGCTCTGCGGGACGCCGGCTGGGAGGTGGTGCACGTGACCGCTGAGACGCTGAGGGAACCCGGCGCCGTCGTCGACGCGGTGCGCCGTGCTGTCGCCCGCCAGAACCGCACCGCCTGACACCGCCCCCTTCCCTCTTCCCGGGCGGAAACCACCCTTTCCGCCCCAGGAGGGCCCTCTCTGGGGCGGAAAGGGTGGTTTCCGCGGGGACGGGGTGTTCGGCAGATGGTCGCCGGGAGTTCGCCGGTGCGCCGTGATCACCTCGTAGCGTGCGCGTTCGTCCACTCCCGTGACCCCCCCGACGACGGAGGACCTCGTGCGCCGTTCCGCCACCACCCTGCTCGCCAGCCTCGGCGGTGCCCTGCTGCTGCCGCTGACCGCCACCGCGGCCGGTGCCACCACGCTGCCCGCCGACCCCGGCGCGGCCCCCGCGCCCGCGCCGGCCGTGCAGTCGCTGCCGCAGGCCCACGCCCACAACGACTACGAGCACGAGCGCCCCCTGCTGGACGCCCTGGACCACGGGTTCACCAGCGTCGAGGCCGACGTCTACCTGGTGGACGGCGAGCTCCTCGTCGCCCACGACTCCTGGGACCTCGACCCCGCCCGCACCCTGCGGTCGCTGTACCTGGACCCGCTGGCCGGGATCGTCGCGGAGAACGGCGGCAGCGTGTACGGCGACGGCGAGCAGGTCCAGCTCCTCATCGACATCAAGAGCGACGCGGTCGCCACGTACGAGGCCCTGGACGCGGTCCTGGCCGAGTACGACGGCCGCGACGCGGGCCTGTTCACCACGTACGAGCTGACCGCGGACGGCTACGACGGCGAGGACGGCGCGGTCAGCGCCGTCGTCTCCGGGAACCGGCCGGTGGACCTCATGGCCCGCCAGCAGGTGCGCCACGCCGGTTACGACGGCCGCTCCGGCGATCTGGCCAGCGGCGCGGACCCCGACTTCATGCCCCTGATCAGCGACAACTGGAGCAACCTGTTCACCTGGCAGGGCGTGGGTGAGATGCCGGAGGACGAGCGCACCCGGTTGCACGACTTCGTCGAGGCGGCGCACCTGGCCGGCCGCGAAGTCCGCTTCTGGGCCACCCCGGACACCCCCGGTCCCGAGCGCGAAGCGGTGTGGCGCGAGCTGGTCGCCGCCCACGTCGACCAGATCAACACCGACGACCTCGCGGCGCTGCGCGACTTCCTGCTGGCGGTGCAGGCGGAGCAAGCGGCGGCCTGAACCCGCTCGTGCGGCGCTCCCCGGCGGGGAGCGCCGCACGGCGCGTCAGCGCGCGTCAGACGTGGTCGCGCCAGGAGTGCTGCGGCTCGAACCCCAGCAACCGGCGCGCCTTGTCGATGCTCAGCAGCGTCTCGTGCTCGCCGAGCTGCCCGCGCACCTCCACGCCCGGGTACACCTCGGCCATCAGCTCCGCCGAGGAGCGGCTCATCACGGTGTCGGCGTTGGCGACGATGAACACCTCCACACCGGGACCGGTGCGCTGCAGCGAGCGGCGCACGGCCTGGGCGCCGTCGCGGGCGTCGATGTAGCCCCACAGGTTCCACTTGCGCAGGTGCGGGTCGGCGTCGAAGGACGGGAACTGCGCGTAGTCCTCCACGTGCATGACGTTGGAGAAGCGCAGGCCCGTCATCGTCAGCTGCGGCTCCCAGCGGCAGAAGTGGTGCGCCATCTCCTCCTCCAGCGCCTTGACGAGGGAGTACGTGGACTCCGGGCGGACCCGGTACTCCTCGTCCAGCGGCGCGTACGGCGGGGGAGCGGCGTCGAACGGCAGCCCCAGCAGGGTCTCGCTGGAGGCCCACACCACGTTGCGGATCCCGGCGGCGCGGGCGGCGTCGAACACGTTCCACGTCGCGGCGGAGTTGTTGCGGAACGTCGCGGAGTTGCTCACCAGCCCTGGGGCCGGGACCGCCGCCAGGTGCACGACGGCGTCGAGGGGGCCGGGGCGCTCGTCGGTGCGACCGGCGAGCGCCTCCACGACCTGCCCGTGGTCGGTCAGGTCGATGCGCAGGAACTGCGCGTCGTCACCGGCCCGCAGCGTCGGCGGTCGCACCTGGTCCAGCGCGAGCACCGACCAGCCGTTCTCCAGCAGGTCGCGCAGCACGACCTGACCCAGCTTGCCGGCGGCACCGGTCAGCGCGACACGGGGCTTGTCGGTGGGCAACGTCGTCCTCCAGGGGTGTGGTTCAGCGTTCCGCGATGACGCGGATGGACTGCGTGTCGACGCCGAGGACGGCGCGCTCGTCGGGCTTGCTCGGCAGGACGCTCGCCACGTAGGAGTGCACGGCCTCGTCGAGGCCGACGTCGCGGCCGGCCCGCTCGGACAGGTACCAGCGGTGCTCCAGGACCTCGTGGAACAGCTCGGCGGCCTCCAGCTTGCCGCGCATCTCGCGCGGCACGGCGCGCTGCACGGGCTCGAAGACCTCCGCCATCCAGTCGTGGGCGACGATCTCCTCGTCCTCGTTCTGGCGGTCGACGGCCGCCATGTAGGAGTCGAGGTCGTTGAGCAGGCGGCGCGCCTGGTTCTCCTCGGCGTCCAGGCCGGTCAGGCGCAGCAGGCGGCGGGAGTGGTGGCCGGCGTCGACGACCTTCGGCTCGATGCGCACGCTGGTGCCGTCGATGTCCGTGGTGATGGCGAGCTCGCCGACGTCGAAGCCGAGGTCGTTCAGGCGGCGGATGCGGGCCTCGACGCGCCAGCGCTCACCGCGCTCGAAGGACTCCGGCTCGGTCAGCTCGGACCACAGGGCGCGGTAGCGGGAGATGATGCGGTCGGAGATGTTGAGGACCTCGTCCATGTCCACCTCCAGCGCGCCGCTGGCGACGACGTCCATGAGCTCGCCGGCGATGTTGGTGCGCGCGACGTCGAGGTCGTACTCGCGCTGCCCGGTGGACAGCTCGTCGTAGAGCTCACCGGTCTCGGCGTCCACGAGGTAGGCGGCGAAGGCGCCGGCGTCGCGGCGGAACAGCGTGTTCGACAGCGAGACGTCGCCCCAGTAGAAACCGGTGAGGTGCAGCCGGACGAGGAGGACGGCGAGGGCGTCGACGGCGCGCTTGGCGGTGCTGGGGCGCAGCGTCTGGCTGTACAGGGCGCGGTAGGGCAGGGAGTACTGCAGGTGCCGGGTGACGAGCACCGAGTTCAGGGGTTCGCCGTCGCGGCCGACGCGGCCGGTGATGACGGCGACGGGCAGGACCGAGGGCACCTCGAGCCGGTTGAGCATGCGCAGCATCCGGTACTCGCGGTGGGCGATCTCCGCGTTGGTCTCCTTCACGGCGAGCACCCGGTTGCCCAGCTTCACGAACCGCACGACGTGCCGGGAGATGCCCCGGGGCAGCGCGGCGAGGTGCTCGTCGGGCCACTCCTCCAGCGGGACGTCCCACGGCAGGTCCAGCAGGTCGGGGTAGGGCCGAGCCGCGGTGATCTGCAGCGAGGTGGTGGTGGGCGCGCTCACGCTGGCCATCCTCTCTCACGCGGTGCCGGGGCGTCTCGTCCCCGCACGCGAGGACGGGCCGCCACCCCGCGTGCGGGGGTGGCGGCCCGTCCGTGGTCGCGCTGGGGGATCAGGCGCCCAGGCGCTCGCCGGAGTGCTGGTCGAACAGGTGCACGTGGCCCGCCTTGGGGGTGAAGTGCACCGTGGAGCCCTTCTCCGGGGGACGGCGGCCGTCGACGCGGGCGATGACCTGGTGGTCCTCCTTGCCCGGCTGGGCCAGGGAGCCGTAGATGTACGCGTCCGCGCCGAGCTCCTCGACGACGTCGACGCGCACCGGCAGGCCGCGGTCGGACAGCTCCAGGTCCTCCGGGCGCACGCCCAGGGTGAGCTTGTCGCCCGTGCCGGCCAGCGCGGTGCGCTCCACCGGGTGCACGGAGTCGCCCAGGCGCACGCCGCCGTCGGTGACGTCCAGGGTGAGCAGGTTCATGGCCGGGGAGCCGATGAACCCGGCCACGAACACGTTGTTCGGGTGGTCGTACATGCGGCGGGGGGTGTCGACCTGCTGCAGGACGCCGTCCTTGAGGACCGCGACGCGGTCGCCCATCGTCATGGCCTCGACCTGGTCGTGGGTGACGTAGACGGTGGTGACGGCCAGGCGCCGCTGCAGGGAGGCGATCTGGGTGCGGGTCTGCACGCGCAGCTTGGCGTCCAGGTTCGACAGCGGCTCGTCCATGAGGAAGACCTGCGGCTGGCGCACGATGGCGCGGCCCATGGCCACGCGCTGGCGCTGACCGCCGGAGAGGGCCTTGGGCTTGCGGGTCAGGTACGGCTCGAGGTCGAGGATCTTGGCCGCCTCCTGCACGCGGCGCTTGATCTCGTCCTTGGGGGTGCCGGCGATCTTCAGGGCGAAGCCCATGTTGTCGGCGACCGTCATGTGCGGGTAGAGCGCGTAGTTCTGGAACACCATCGCGATGTCGCGGTCCTTCGGGGGGACCGTGGTGACGTCGCGGTCGCCGATGAGGATGCGCCCGCCGTTGACGTCCTCCAGGCCCGCGAGCATGCGCAGCGAGGTGGACTTCCCGCAGCCGGAGGGGCCGACCAGCACGAGGAACTCGCCGTCCTCGACGTGCAGGTCGAGCGCGTCCACAGCGGGCCTGTCGCCGCCGGGGTAGATGCGGGTCGCCTTGTCGAACGTGACCGTGGCCATCGTCTCAGTCCTTCCACCGGCAGGTACGTGCCGGACGATCCGTAGTGGAACGGACCCGGTCGCTGCTGCTCCCGGGCGGTGTGCAGTTGTGACCGGCGCGGCGGGTGTCCCGCGGGCCGACGGGCCCGGGGGGAGTCGCCCGCGACTCCGACCGCCGCGGCGCCGTCGCCTGCGTGGTCGCGGCGTCGCGGTGCCCCGGATACTGCACCACGTCCCCGCACGGGGCAAGGACTGTGAGCAGCGACACACCCGGACGGGTCCGCCGGGCCACCGGGCGGGATGGCGCGCGGCCCGCGCGGCGTTGAGCACGGTGGACGCTGCGGCGTCCGGGGGACAGCCGGTGCCCCTGTCACGGGCTCCCCTCGCCCTGGAGGACACTCCCTACCGTGGACCTGGAAGAGACCAAGCTGCCCGGCGTGGGGCTGCGGCACGACTTCACCACCGCGCGCGGACGCCGCATCGGCGTGATCTCCACGCGCGGCGGCGAGCGCGAACTGCTCGTCTACTCGCAGGACGACCCCGACGCCTGCCACTCCGTGGTGGACCTCGACCCCGACGAGGCCGAGGTCCTGGCCGAGCTGCTCGGCCAGCCCCGCGTCATCGAGCGCCTCGCCCGCCTGCGCGAGCAGATCGAGGGCCTGGCCACCGAGGGCGTCTACGTCG
Source organism: Kineococcus arenarius subsp. arenarius (assembly GCF_050871845.1). NCBI lineage: Bacteria > Bacillati > Actinomycetota > Actinomycetes > Kineosporiales > Kineosporiaceae > Kineococcus > Kineococcus arenarius. The sequence goes on along the minus strand of NZ_JBJLSE010000021.1, from coordinate 9,103 downwards.
AGCCCGGTTCGCCCTACGAGGGCCGGACCCTCGCCGACGCCGCCATCCGCACCCGCACCGGCGCCTCCGTCGTGGCCCTCGTGCGCGACGGCGAGGTCATCCCCTCCCCGGCGCCCTCCCAGCGCTTCCGGGCGGGTGACAAGATCGTGGTCGTCGGCACCCAGGAGGGCGTGCGCGCCACCGCCGAGGTGCTGGCGAAGGGCTGACGCAGGACGGGCCGCAGGGCCCTCGGACACGGGAAGGCGGCTGGTCGGGGAGTGCACGCCGCGGCTCTGCTCATCGAGCTCGGCGCGATCATCGTGGGTCTCGGCATCGTCGGGCGCCTCGCGGGGCGCCTGGGCATCTCCCCCGTGCCGCTGTACCTGCTGGCGGGGCTGGCCTTCGGCACGGGCGGGGTGCTCCCCCTGCACGCCCCCGAGGGGTTCCTGGAGGCCGCCTCCCAGATCGGCGTCGTCATGCTCCTGCTCCTGCTGGGGCTGGAGTACTCCGCGGACGACCTGCTGGGCAACCTCAAGCGCCAGGCCCCGGTGGGCGTCCTGGACCTCGTCCTCAACGGCCTGCCCGGTGCGGTGGCCGGCCTGCTGCTGGGCTACGGGCCCGTCGGGGCGCTGGCGATGTTCGGCATCACGGCCGTCAGCTCCTCCGGCATCGTCGCCAAGGTGCTCGCCGACACCGGCCGCCTGGGCAACCGCGAGACCCCCGGCGTGCTCGGCATCCTCGTGCTGGAGGACCTCGGCATGGCCGTGTACCTGCCGGTCCTCACGGCGGTGCTCGCCGCCTCGGGGGTCTGGCAGGCCACCGGCTCGGTCCTCATCGCCCTGGCGTGCCTGGCCGTGGCGCTGTTCGTGGCCCTGCGGTGGGGCTCGCACGTGTCCCGGTTCGTCTCCGCCGGCAGCGCCGAGGTGACGCTGCTGCGGGTGCTGGGCCTGGCCCTGCTGGTGGCCGGCCTCGCCGAGGCGGTGCACGTGTCCGCCGCCGTCGGCGCGTTCCTCCTGGGCATCAGCCTGTCCAGCGACCTCGAGGAGGAGGCGCACCGCTCCCTGGAGCCGCTGCGCGACCTGTTCGCCGCGGTCTTCTTCGTCTCCTTCGGTCTGACCACCGACCCGACCAGCCTGCCGCCGGTGCTCCTGCCCGCCCTGGCGCTCGTCGTCCTCGGCGTCGCCACCAAGCTCGTCACCGGCTGGGTCGCCGCCCGCCGCATCGGCATCGCGGTGCCCGGGCGCATCCGCGCCGGCGCCGCGCTGATCCCCCGCGGGGAGTTCTCCATCGTCATCGCCGGTCTGGCCACCGCCGGCGGGCTGGACCCGCAGCTGGCGGCGCTGGCGGCCGCCTACGTGCTGGCCATGGCGGTGCTGGGGCCGGTCCTGGCCCGCTACGCCGACCCCTTCGGGCGCTGGTGGGTGCGCAGGCAGCGCGAACGGGCAGCGGCCGTCACCGTCCGCTGAGCCCACCGGGCGGGCGCGGGGCTCAGCGAGCGCGCAGGTCCGCCAGCCGCGTCAGCAGCACCGCCACGTCCTGCGGCGAGCCCACCCGCCGGGCCGCCGCGGTGTCGCCGTCGCCGACCTTCACCGTCAGGTCCCCGGCGTCGGGGGACAGCACGGCGAAGGCGTCCTCGTCGGTGACGTCGTCCCCGGCGAACAGGACGGCCTCCACGGGGGCCCCGTCGGCCGACAGCCGTTCGCGCAGGCGCCGCAGACCGGCGCCCTTGCCCAGTTCCACGGCCCCCAGCTCCACGACCTCCTTGCCGCGCAGGGCGTGCACCCCCGGCAGCGCCCCCGGCCCGGTCAGCGCCCGCTCGGTGACCTCCGCGGCGACGTCGCGCGCGGCGCGGCGGGTGTGCAGCACCGCCGACATCGGCTTGCGCTCCACGTGCACGCCCTCGCGGCCGGCCGCCAGGGCCTCCAGCTCCTCGACCAGGCGGGCCAGCAGCGCCGCCCGCTCCGGCGGCAGCGGCGGCGCGTCCCCGTCGAGGGAGGACTGGGTGCCGTGCCCGCCGACCAGCAGCACGCCCTCCGGCGGCTGCGCGCAGGCGCGCAGGTCGTCCAGCGCGCGGCCGGACACCAGCGCCACGTCCGTCGTGGCGACCAGGCGCGCCAGCGCCGCCGAGGACTCCGGCAGCGCCCGGGCCGCAGACGGCTCGTCCACGATGGGGGACAGCACGCCGTCGAAGTCCAGGGCCACCAGCACCCGCCCGCGGGCGGCGAAGGCCTCCAGCGCGCCGGCCAGCCCGGCGTCCAGCTCGGCGCCGGGCCCGCTCACGCCGACGCCTCCGCGCTGGCCGCCACCTCCGCGGCGGTGCCGCGCGGATCGGGGGCGTGCTGGGCCAGCGCCTCCAGGAACGAGGCCGCCCAGCGCTGCACGTCGTGGTCGCCCACCCGCCGGCGCAGGGCCCGCATCCGCCGGCCCGCCTCGCGCGGGGGCATCCGCAGCGCCCGCAGCACCGCGTCCTTCAGCCCGTCGATGTCGTGCGGGTTCACCATCAGGGCCTGCCCGCCCAGCTCGTCGGCGGCGCCGGTGAACTCGCTGAGCACCAGCACGCCGCGCTCGTCGTGGCGCGAGGCCACGTACTCCTTGGCCACGAGGTTCATGCCGTCGCGCAGGGCGGTCACGAGCATGACGTCGGCCGCCAGGTACAGCGCCGCCATCTCCTCGCGCCCGTAGGAGTGGTGCAGGTAGTGCACGGCGGTGTGCGCGATGGTCGAGTGGGTGCCGTTGATGCGACCGACGGTCACCTCCACGTCCTGGCGCAGCTGCACGTACTGCTCCACGCGCTCGCGGCTGGGGGTGGCGACCTGGACCAGGGAGGCCTCGGCGACGTCGACGCGCCCGTCGTCCAGCAGCTCCTCGAAGGCCTTCAGCCGGTGCAGGATCCCCTTGGTGTAGTCCAGGCGGTCGATGCCCAGCAGCAGGTGCTCGGGGTCGCCCAGGTCGCGGCGGATCTCCGCGGCGCGCGCCTTGACGTCCTCGCGCTGGGCCAGCTCGTCCAGGGCGCGGAAGTCGATGGAGATGGGGAACGAGGCCGCCCGCACCTCGCGGCCGCCCTCGGCGTCCAGCCGGATGCGGCCGGCGCGCGCCGGCAGGTTGCTGGCCCGGCGGCAGGCGCGGGCGAAGTTGTTGGCGTCCGCGGCGCGCTGGAAACCCACCAGGTCCGCGCCGAGCAGGCCGTCGATGATCGCCTTGCGCCAGGGCAGCTGGGCGAAGATCTCGAACGGGGGGAAGGGGATGTGGTTGAAGAACCCGATCTGCAGGTCGGGCCGGCGCTGCCGCAGCATCCGCGGCACCAGCTGCAGCTGGTAGTCCTGCACCCACACCGTGGCGCCCTGCGCGGCCTGCACGGCGGCCGCCTCCGCGAACCGCTCGTTGACCCGCACGTAGGCCTCCCACCAGCTGCGGTGGTAGCCGGGGGCGACGATGACGTCGTGGTACAGCGGCCACAGGGTGCCGTTCGAGAAGCCCTCGTAGTACTCCTCGACCTCCTCCTCGGACAGGGGGATCGGCACGCACCGCACGCCCTCCGCGTCGAAGGGCTCGGGGGCCTCGTCGCCGGCGCCGCCGGCCCAGCCGACCCACGCGCCGTCCTCGCGCTTCATGACGGGTTCGAGGGCCGTGACCAGACCACCGGGGCTGCGCCGCCAGGACGTCGAGCCGTCGGGTTCCTCGACGCGGTCCACGGGGAGCCGGTTGGCCACCACCACCAGGTCGTAGTCGCCGGGCATGGGGATGATCCTCCTCGGGGTCGCTGCGGCCGACCCTACCCGCAAGGTCACGGACGGACCCGTCCACGATCCGTCCACGGTCCCCGCACGGGGTGCGCGCAGGGCGTCCACGAGCCGCCGCGCAGGGCGGTGACGTGCCTCGACGGGGGTGTCGCCGGACCTCTTCCGGACGCGGTGCCTGCCGTACCGTGGGGACGTGGTCACCCCCTTCCCGCGCTCCCCGGACGCGGCGCCGGTGCGCCCCGGGGGCCTGCCCGAGGACCACCGCCGCGACGGCACCGGGGAACGCCCCGGGGACGGCGCCGGGTGGCGGGGCGGCGAGCCCCGCGCCGCGGGTGCCGCCCCGTCGGCCGACCCGCGCACGCCGGTCACCGGCTGGCGGCCCGCCGCACCCGCCCCCCACACCCCCGCCCCGGGCGACCGGCTCGGCGGCTACCGCCTGGACCGGGTGGTCGGCGAGGGCGGCATGGGCGTGGTGTGGCTGGCGCTGGACGCCGAGCACCGCGCGGTCGCGCTGAAGGTCCTCAAGCCGCACATCGCGGCCGACCCCGACGCCCGCGCCCGCCTGGCGCGCGAGGTCCAGACCCTGGAGCGGGTGCGCTCGCCCCACGTCGCCGAGGTCATCAGCGCCGACGTCGACTCCCCGTGGCCGCACCTGGTGACGCGCTACGTGCCCGGCCCCTCGCTGGAGGCCGTGGTCTCCTCGCGCGGGCCGCTGCGCGGCGGGCGCCTGCGCGACCTGGGCCACGGCCTGGCCGAGGCGCTGCGGGCCATCCACGCCGCCGGCGTGGTGCACCGCGACCTCAAGCCCAGCAACGTGCTGGTGCTGGACGGCGCCCCCGTCGTCATCGACTTCGGCATCGCGCACGTCGCCGACGACGTGCGGCTGACCTCCACGGGCCTGGTCATGGGGACCCCCGGGTACCTGTCCCCGGAGGTCGTGGCCGGCGGACGGGTGTCCACCGCGACCGACTGGTGGGGCTGGGCCGCCACCGTCGCCTACGCCGCCAGCGGCCGCCCGCCGTTCGGGTCCGGCCCCATGGAGGTCGTCCTGGACCGGGTGCGCCGCGCCGACGTCGACCTGACGGGGGTGCCCGCGGACCTGCGCGGTCCGCTGCTGGCGGCGCTCGCGGTGAACCCCGCGCACCGCCCCGACCCGGAGCAGCTGCTGCGCGCCCTGGACGGCGCCACCACCGGCCCGCAACCGGGCGCCGTCGACCCGCAGGACGCCGCGGGGGCGGCGTGGACGAGCGTGGTGCCCCCGCCGTCGGCACCGCCGGCCGCACGGCCGGGGTCGCGCTTCGACGCGCTCATCGGGCCGGACCCGACCGCGCCGGAGACGACCGTCCTGCCCGCCGCGGCGCCGGCCGCCCCGCAGCCGCCCGCCTCGTCCTCCCCGCAGCACCTCCCGGGGTACCCGGACCTGCCGGCGGACTCCACGCGCGTGCTGCCTCCGGTGGCGCCGCCCACCACCCCGGTGCCGCAGCCGCCGGCGCGCCCCGGGGTCCGGCAGGCGCCGCGCGGCTGGATCCCGCAGGTGCCCGGTCCCGGTCCCGTCCAGCCGCCCGCCGGCCCTGGCGGGCCCGCACCGGTCCCCGCCCCGCAGGGCCGGCCCGCCGGGCAGGAACCGCCGCGGGGCGCCGGCGCCCGGACGGGCACGAACGGGCAGCCGGCGCGCCCGCAGCGCACCTGGACCCTCTTCGCGGGACTGCTGGCCCTGGTCGGCGTCTTCGCCGTCGCGCCCACCGCGGGCGTGGTCGTCGCGTTCGCGGGCGGGGTGCTGGCGCGCACGGTGGACCGCGCCTCCTCGGCGCTGTTCCGCCGCCGGTGGGAGGCCGGGCCCCGCTCCACGGACGCGCTGGCGGTGACGGCCGGCGTCCCGTGGCACCTGCTGCGGGCCGCGGTCTCCACCGCCTTCGCCTCGGTGGTGCCGCTGCTGGTCGGCCTCAGCGTGGTCTTCATCGGCGGCGCCGTGGCCGGCTGGCCGGTGGGTGCCGAGCCGGGCTCACCGCGCCTGCTGGCCCTGGGCGGGCTGGCGGGCACCCTCGTGGCGTGGTTCGGGCCGGGCAGTCGCTCCCTGCAGCGGGGGACGCGCACCGCGGTGCGCTCGTGCCTGCGCGGCGAGCGCGAGACGGGCGTCGCGATCGGCGTGCTGCTGCTGGTGGCCCTGGCCGCCACCGTCATGGTGCTGCAGGGCGGGTCCCCGGACTGGCGCCCGCTGTCGCAGTCGCCGTTCGACTGGCTCCAGTAGCCCCGGGCCGCGGGCGCGGCCCGGGCTCTGAGCCCAGCGGCGGGGTGCTCTCGCGCAGCAGCACCCGGCCGCGCACCTGCTCCACGCGCCGGTGCGCGGCGGGCTCCTCCACCAGGTCGAAGGCGCGCCCGCCGATCTCCGCCAGCGGCAGCTGCACCGTCGTCAGCGCCGGGCTGACGTCGCGCAGCGTGGGGATGTCGTCGAACCCGGCCACCGCCACGTCCCCGGGGACGTCCAGCCCGGCGTCGCGCACCGCCGCCATCGCACCGACCGCCATGACGTCGTTGGCGGCCAGCACGCACGGCGGCCGCCCGTCCGTGCGCGGCAGCCCGCCAGCCAGCACCTCGCTCAGCGCCCCGTACGCCCCGTCGCGGGTGAAGGCGCACTCCAGGTCCAGCAGCGGCGGCAGGCCGTGCGCGGCCAGCGCGGCGCGGAAACCGGCGCTGCGGTCCACCGCGGTGGACACCTGGCGCGGGCCCGCCAGCAGCACGAACTCCCGGTACCCCAGGCCCACCAGCTCCTCGGCCAGCCGGCGCGCGTCGTCGTGGTTGTCGATGAGCACCGTGTCCACGCCCAGCACGTCCTGGGTGACGGCGGCGACCCGGCCACCGTCGGCGCGGAACGCGTTGAGCTCCTCGCGCAGCGCCAGCGTGGACGCGTCGTCCTGCCAGCGGCTGCCCGCCAGCAGCACCGCCCGCACCCGCTGGCGCCGCAGCGCCGTGACGTGGGCGACCTCGGTGGCCGCCGAGGCGCCCGTCACCGCGAGCGTCACGATGACGTCGGAGGGGGCCGCGCGCTGCATCACCCCGGCCGCGATGGTCGAGAAGTAGGGGTCGGCGATGTCGTGCACCACCAGGCCCACGATGTTCGAGCGGCCCCGCGCCATCGCCTGCGCCTGCGCGTTGGGGGAGTAGTCCAGCTGTGCCGCCGCCGCGAGGACCTTCTCGCGCAGCGCCTCACCGACCACGCGGGTGCTGCCGTTCAGCACGCGCGAGGCCGTGGCCAGCGACACCCCCGCCTCGCGGGCGACGTCGTGCAGCGTCACCACGCCGGAGGCGGGTGCGCGGCGCGCACGGCGCCTGACGACCCGGTCGGTGCTCGGCGTGGCTTGCGGCTCCTGCGACACGGCACCCATCCTGCCGTGCCGGGAGCCGTCAGAGGAGGTCCGCGTACCGCTCGGGGTGCCGGCGCACGTGCAGGCGCACGAAGGAGCACGCCGGGACGAGGCGCAGGCCGCGCTCGCGCACGTCCTGCAGCGCGGCGTCGACGAGGGCGCTGGCCAGCCCCTCGTCCTGGTGCTCGGGCACCACCTCGGTGTGCACGAACGCCAGCGCGGTGCCGCGGTCGGTCTCCTGGGGCACGTAGTCGGCCAGCGCCACCAGCTCGCCGTCCAGGCGCCCCTCGTAGCGGTGGGCGCTCTCGTGGTGGGTGACGGCGAGGCGGGCGGCGGGGTCGTTCGGGGGAGTGCTCACGGGCTGGGGAACGCCCCGGGGGCTGACGGGCTTCCCCGGCGCGGGTAGCGTCGTGTCCCGCCGGGTCCTTACAACGTTGGAGGAATCAGTGTCCGCACCCGTTCCCGTGAGCGCCGTCGTCGACCTGGACGTCGCCGGCCCCACGATCAACCCCCACGTCTACGGGCACTTCGCCGAGCACCTGGGGCGGTGCATCTACGAGGGCTTCTACGTCGGGGAGGACTCCGACATCCCCAACGAGGGGGGCATCCGCCTGGACGTCGTCGAGGCCCTCAAGGCCCTGGACATCCCGAACCTGCGCTGGCCGGGCGGCTGCTTCGCCGACGAGTACCACTGGATGAACGGCATCGGTCCCAAGCAGGACCGCCCGCGCATGGTGAACACCCACTGGGGCGACGTGGAGGAGAACAACCACTTCGGCACCCACGAGTTCATGGCCCTGTGCGAGCTGCTGGGCACCGAGCCGTACGTCTCCGGCAACGTGGGCTCGGGCACTGTGCGGGAGATGAGCGAGTGGGTGGAGTACCTCACCCGCCGCGGCGACTCCCCGATGGCGCGGCTGCGGAAGGAGAACGGCCGCGAGGAGCCCTGGAAGGTGAAGTTCTGGGGCATCGGCAACGAGGCCTGGGGCTGCGGCGGCAACATGACCGCCGAGCAGTTCGCCGAGCAGGCCCGCACGTTCGCCACCTACTGCCGCGACCAGGACGACAACCGGCTGTACCGGATCGCCGCCGGCGCCAGCGACGACGACTACGGCTGGACCGAGGCGCTGATGAAGACCGTCAGCGGCCTGGGCGGCAAGGGCGTCGAGGAGCGCCACGGGCACGCGCCCATCCAGGCCGTCTCGTTCCACTACTACACGTGGACCGGGCCGACCTGGGACCAGAAGGGCTCGGCGACGCAGTTCGGCACCGACGACTACTACCGCACCATGCTCAAGGCGCAGGGCATGGAGCGCGTCCTCGGCGGCCACGCGCGCGTCATGGACGCCTACGACCCGGACAAGCGGATCGGTCTCGTCTGCGACGAGTGGGGCACCTGGTTCGACGTCGAGCCCGGCACGAACCCGGGGTTCCTGTACCAGCAGAACACCCTGCGCGACGCGCTGGTCGCCAGCCTGCACTTCGACGTGTTCCACCGCTTCGCGGACCGCCTCGTCATGACGAACATCGCCCAGACCGTCAACGTGCTGCAGGCGGTGGTCCTCACCGACGGCGCCGACCTCGTCCTGACGCCGACGTACCACGTGTTCCGGATGAACCGCCGCCACCAGGGCGCCGCGTCGCTGGCGGTGCACCTGCGCGAGGACGCCCCCGCGCGCGACGTCGACGGCGAGCAGCTGCGCACCTTCTCCGCCTCCGCGTCCGTCCGCGACGACGTGGCCCTGCTGTCGCTGACGAACCTGGACGCCGAGGCGCCCGTCACCCTCACCGTGGACCTGCGCGGCCGCACCGTCGGCGAGCCCACCGGTGAGGTCCTCACCGCCGCGGACCTGACCGCGCACAACGTGCCGGGGCAGGCGACGGCGGTTGAACCGCGCGCCCTCGACGGCGTCCGCGTGGAGGGCTCCACCCTGACCGTGGAGCTGCCGCCGCACTCCTTCGCGACGGTGCAGCTGCCGCTGGTGGGCTGAGCCCCGCCGGTTCCCCGTCCGCCGGCGGACG
>NZ_JBJLSE010000020.1:0-49495 GCF_050871845.1 Kineococcus arenarius subsp. arenarius | reverse complement strand
GCGCTCGCCGCGGCCCACGACGACGGCCGCGCGGGGCGTGTCCGGTTCGGCCAGGGTGAGCGCGGCCCGGGCCCAGCGCCCGGCGGCGGCCCGCCCCTCCAGCCGTCCGGCGGCCGCGGCCCGCGGCCGCAGCAGCGCCACCACCACGGCCGCCGACCGCCGCCGCACCCGCGGCCCCCGCGTCCTGGTGCTCAGCGCGCTCGTGCTGGTGCTGGCCGTGTTCCTGCTGCCCAGCTGGCAGAAGTGGCTGGAGCAGCGCTCGGAGATCGGTCGCCTGGAGGCGAGCATCAGCCAGCAGCGCGAGGACCTCGCCGCGGCGCAGGAGCAGGTGGCGCGCTGGGAGGACGACGCCTACGTCGTGACGCAGGCGCGCAGCCGCCTGCAGTACGTGCTGCCCGGTGAGACCCCGTACCTGGTCGCCGGCGGCGAGGGCGCCGACGCGGTGGCCCCGGCCGAGGCGGCCGCCGCCGTGGCGCAGTCCTCGGTCGCCTGGTACGAGAACATCTGGGAGTCGCTGCGCGTGGCGAGCACCCCCGGCGCCGCGGACGCCACCACCCCGGGCCTCGCGGACGCACCGACCACCGACCACTGACCCCGGAACAGGACGATGAGCAGCCCCACCCCGCACGAGCCCGCGACCGAGGCGGACCTGCAGGGCATCGCCCAGCTGCTGGGGAGGGTGCCGCGCGGGGTCGTCGGCATCGCCCACCGCTGCTCCTGCGGGCGGCCCGAGGTCGTCGAGACCGCCCCGCGACTGCCCGACGGCACGCCGTTCCCCACCACCTACTACCTCGTCGACCCCTTCGCGGCGTCCGCGATCAGCACCCTGGAGGCCTCCGGCCTGATGCGGGAGATGAGCGAGCGGCTCGCCGCCGACGCGGAGCTGGCCGCCGCCCACGCCGCCGCCCACGAGGACTACCTGCGCCGCCGCGCCGCGCTCGGCGACTCCGACGTGCCCGAGATCGCCGGCGTCTCGGCGGGTGGCATGCCCACCCGCGTGAAGTGCCTGCACGCTCTCGCCGGGCACGCGCTCGCCGCCGGCCCCGGCGTCAACCCCTTCGGCGACGAGACCCTCGAGCGCCTGCGGGCCCTCGGCGGCTGGCCGGCCACCTGCCCGCACGGGCACCTCGACGGCGGGGGCGCGAGCCCGAGCGCGGCCGGGGACGCGTGAGCGTCCAGCGCGTCGCGGCCGTCGACTGCGGCACGAACTCCCTGCGCCTGCTCGTCGCCGACGTCGACACCGCCGCCGGGACCCTGCGCGACGTCGAGCGCACGATGCGCGTCGTGCGGCTGGGGCAGGGCGTGGACGCCACGGGCGCCTTCGCCCCCGAGGCGCTCGCCCGCACCTTCGCAGCCGTGGACGAGGTCGCCGACGCCTGCCGCCGGCACGGCGTCGCGCCCGGCGCGGTGCGCTTCGTCGCCACCTCCGCCTCCCGCGACGTCTCCAACCGCGAGGAGTTCGCGGCGGGCGTGCGCGCGCGCCTGGGCGTCGACCCGGAGGTGGTCAGCGGGGACGAGGAGGCGCGGCTGAGCTTCGCCGGCGCCACCGGTGAGCTCCCCGGCGCGGGGCGGGCGCCCTTCCTCGTCGTCGACCTGGGCGGGGGCTCCACGGAGTTCGTCCTCGGCGAGGGCGAGCCGCTGGCGGCGCTGTCGGTGGACGTCGGATCCGTGCGGCTGACCGAGCGCCACCTGCGCTCGGACCCGCCCACCGCCCGGGAGGTGGCGGCCGCCCGCGCCGACGTGGTCGCGGCCCTGCGGGACGTCGAGCGGGTGGTGCCGCTGGCGCGTACCCGCACCCTCGTGGGCGTCGCCGGCACCACCACGACGATCACGGCCGCGGCGCTGGGCCTGAGCGCCTACGAGCCCGGCGTGCTGCACGGCGCCCGGCTGCCGCTCGCCGAGGTCCTGGCCGCGTGCGAGCGCCTGCTCGGCGCCCCGCGCGCCGAGCGCGCCGCGATGCCGTTCCTGCACCCCGGCCGCGTCGACGTCATCGCCGCCGGGGCGCTGGTGTGGCGCACGGTGCTGGAGCACCTGGCCGAGGTGGCGGGGGTGGCGGAGGTCGTCACCAGCGAGCACGACCTCCTGGACGGCGCCGCCCTGTCCGCCGCGGGGGTGGGCGCGGGCGGGCCCGGGGTGTGACGGACCGCACGCACCGGCCGCCGCCGCCGGCTCGCCGTGCGGCGGGTGCACCGGCGCTGGCAGGCTGAGGCGATGAGCACCGTCAGCGCGACGACCACCCGGCGCATCGACGCCCCCGCCGATCAGGTCCTGGCCGCCCTCGCCGACTACACCGGCACGCGCCCGCGCCTGCTGCCCGGGCAGTTCAGCGACTACGAGGTGCTCTCCGGCGGCCACGGGCCGGGCACGCAGGTGCGCTGGAAGCTGCACGCCACGAAGAAGCGGGTGCGCGACGTGCTGGCCGACGTCAGCGCCACCGACAAGCACGGGCTGGTGGAGAAGGACCGCAACTCCTCGCTGGTGACGACCTGGCGGGTGGAGGCCGACGGGCCGGACGCCGCCGAGGTCGTGGTCACGCACCAGTGGCAGGGGGCCGGCGGCATCGGCGGCTTCTTCGAGCGCACCTTCGCCCCCCGCGGGCTGGACCGCATCTACGGCGAGCTGCTGGACAACCTCGCCGTCGACGTCGCCCGCTGACCGTGTCGGCCGACGTGCCGGCAGCCGCCCGGGCCGGTGCGGTGGACCTGCCGCACCCGGCCACCGGTGCGCCGTTCGCCTCACCGGTGCCCCCGGGCACCGGCTGGCCGGGCGACCCCTCCGCCCCCGGCACGCCGGTCGCGCACGACGCCGCCCAGGTGCGCGACCTGGCCGCCGCGGCGGGCGGGGCGCGGGAGGTGGTGGCCCGCTCGTGCGTGTGCCGGGCCTGCCCGCGCCTGGTGGGCTGGCGCGAGGAGGTGGCCCGCACCCGGCGCCGCGCGTACCGCGACGAGCCGTACTGGGGGCGGCCGGTGCCCAGCCTGGGCGTGGACGAGCCGCGGGCCCTCGTGGTGGGCCTGGCGCCCGCCGCCCACGGCGGCAACCGCACCGGGCGCATGTTCACCGGCGACCGCTCCGGCGACTGGATCATCGCCGCGCTGCACCGCGCCGGGCTGGCCTCGCAGCCCACGTCCGTGCACGCCGCCGACGGCCTGGAGCTGTTCGGCACCCGCATCGTGGCGCCCGTGCGCTGCGCACCCCCGGACAACAAGCCCACGCCCGGCGAGCGGGACACCTGCGCGGGCTGGCTGGACGCGGAGCTGGCCGCGCTCGCCGGGCACGTGCGGGTGGTCCTGGTCCTGGGGGGCTTCGCCTGGTCGGCGGCCCTGGGGGCTGCCCGCCGCGCGGGGTGGGAGGTGCCGCGCCCGCAGCCGCGCTTCGGGCACGGCGCCGAGGCGGAGCTGGGCTCACCGGCCGGCACCGTCCGCCTGGTGGGCAGCTACCACGTCAGCCAGCAGAACACCTCCACCGGACGGCTCACCGCGGCCATGCTGGACGCCGTGGTGGCCCGGGTGGCGACGCTGAGCGCGGGGTGAGCCGGCCCGGTGGCTACCCTGCTTCCGTCGTCCCCGCCCGGGTGGCGTAACTGGCAGGCGCACGGGGCTTAAACCCCCGGGCCGTTCGCGGCGTGCGGGTTCGAGTCCCGTCCCGGGTACCGCGCGGCGCTCCCGGTCGTGCCGGGAGCGCCGGGAACGCCCGTGCCCGGCGGTGCGTTGAACCGGCAACGACTCGCCCCCAGGAGGGAGCCATGCAGAGCAAGAACCCGGTCTTCGCCCGGAGCAACGAGTTCAAGAACGGTGGGTACGCCACCTTCGGCCCGGCCGGCACCGCGCCCGCGGACGCCTCGGCGAGCACGCTGGAGGACTGGTACCGCAAGCCGTCCGCCACCCCGGTGCAGTCGCGCCGGATGACTCTGGACGACGTCGTGGTACGCACCGCGATGCTCGGTGGTGTCCTCGCGCTGGGCGCTGCGGGCGCCTGGTTCGCGAACGTCGGGCTGGGCCTGGCCATCGGCGCCGCGCTCGTCGGGTTCGTGCTGGCGATGTGGGCGCAGCTGTCCAAGAAGGTCCGCCCCGGCGTGATGTTCGCCTACGCGGCCGTCGAGGGCGTGTTCGTGGGGGCCATCTCCCACGCGTACTCCACCTTCTACGACGGCATCGTCGGGCAGGCCGTGCTCGGCACCCTGGGCGCCTTCGCGGCGATGTTGCTCGCCTACAAGACGGGCATCATCCGCAACAGCCCGAGGTTCACCAAGGTCCTGACCATCGCGGGCCTGGGCTACCTCGTCTTCGCCCTGGTCAACCTCGGCTTCGCCGTCTTCGGCGGCACGAGCGTCTACTCCGGCGGGGGGCTGCTGCCGATCCTCGTCAGCGGCTTCGGCGTCGTGCTGGCCTCGCTGTTCCTGGTGCTGGACTTCGACTACGTCGAGCAGGGCGTGCGCAACGGCCTGCCCGTCAACGAGTCCTGGCGCGCGGCCTTCGGCCTGGTCGTCACCCTGGTGTGGCTGTACCTGGAGATCCTGCGCCTCATCGCGATCCTGCGCGGCGACGACTGAACGCGCACCGCACGCCCGACGAGCTCGGCGCGCCGGCCCCCGGGGCCGTGCGCGCCGAGCTCTCGCGCGTCCTGGCCCTGCAGGCCGACCGGGTGCGGGCCACGCCCCTGTCGCAGCTGGACCGCCCCCGCCAGGGTGCCGGGTCCACCCGTGCCCAGCTCGTGCGCCGCACCGCGCAGGTCCTGGCCGACCTGGCGGCCGACGCCGAGGGGCGCCCCCGGCGCGAGCTGCCCCACCTGGCGCTGCACGGGCTGGGCGACCAGCTCGCCGTCACCGGTGCCGACGTCCTCGCCCACGGCGACCCGCCGGTGCTCGCCGCCGCGCTGGAGGCCGTCCTGGAGCTGCGCCGCGGGCTGTGAGCCCGGGGGCGGGGCGGTGGGCCGCAGCGGTGGGCGAGAATGGCGCCATGCGCTACGCCGAGTCCGTCGTCGACCTCGTGGGCGGGACACCGCTCGTCAAGCTCAACCGCGTCACCGAGGGCCTCGCCTGCACCGTCCTGGCGAAGGTGGAGTACCTCAACCCCGGCGGCTCGGTGAAGGACCGCGTCGCCACCCGCATGGTGGACGCCGCCGAGGCCGAGGGGGCGCTGAAGCCGGGCGGCACCATCGTGGAGCCCACCAGCGGCAACACCGGCGTGGGCCTGGCCCTGGTCGCCCAGCAGCGCGGCTACCAGTGCGTGTTCGTCTGCCCCGACAAGGTCGGCGCCGACAAGCGCAACGTCCTGCGGGCGTACGGCGCGGAGGTCGTGGTCTGCCCCACGGCGGTGCCGCCGGAGGACCCGCAGTCGTACTACTCCGTCTCCGACCGCCTGGTGCGCGAGATCGAGGGCGCCTGGAAGCCCAACCAGTACGCCAACCTCAACGGCCCGCGCAGCCACTACGAGACCACCGGCCCGGAGATCTGGGCGGACACCGACGGGCGCGTCACCCACTTCGTGGCGGGTGTGGGCACCGGCGGCACCATCAGCGGCACCGGCCGCTACCTCAAGGAGCAGGGCCCGGTGCGGGTGATCGGCGCCGACCCGGAGGGCTCGGTGTACTCCGGCGGCACCGGGCGCCCGTACCTCGTGGAGGGCGTGGGGGAGGACTTCTGGCCCACCGCCTACGACCCCTCGGTCCCCGACGAGATCATCGCCGTCTCCGACGCGGACTCCTTCCAGATGACGCGCCGCCTGGCGCGCGAGGAGGGCCTGCTGGTGGGCGGCTCGTGCGGCATGGCGGTCGTGGCGGCCCTGCGCGCGGCCAAGGACCTCGGGCCCGACGACGTGGTGGTCGTGCTGCTGCCCGACGGCGGCCGCGGCTACCTCGGCAAGATCTTCAACGACGACTGGATGGCCTCCTACGGCTTCCTCGACTCCTCCGAGGACGGCACCGCCGGCGACGTCCTGCGGGCCAAGTCGGCCGGGCTGCCGGCGCTGGTGCACACCCACCCCAGCGAGACGGTGCACGACGTCATCGAGATCATGCGCGAGTTCGGCGTCTCCCAGTTGCCCGTGGTGGGTGCCGAGCCGCCCGTCATGGCCGGGGAGATCGCCGGGGCGGTCACCGAGCGGGACCTGCTGGACCGGCTGTTCAACGGCACGGCGAAGATGTCCGACGCCGTGTCCTCGCACCTGGGCCCGGCGCTGCCGCTGGTGGGGGCGGGGCAGTCGGTGGAGGAGGCCCGCGAGGTCCTCGCCCGCGCCGACGCCGCCGTGGTCGTCGAGGACGGCAAGCCGGCCGGCGTCATCACCCGCCAGGACCTGCTGGCGTACCTGGCCACCCGCCACTGAGGCGGTCCCCGGACGTTCAGTAGCGGATGGCGTCGATGACCTTCGCCCGCACCGCCATCGTGGCCGGCACGATCCCTGCCAGCGCCCCGACCGCCGTGGCGGCCAGCAGGCCCTCCACGGCGGCGGACACGGGGAAGGGCGGGACGTCCTGCAGCGCCGTCCCCACCGGCAGGACCGCTTCCAGCGGGAAGTTCGACACCAGCAGCACCGAGGCCCCCACCGCCAGCACGCCGGCGACGAAGGTGGCCGCCACGCTCTCCAGCAGCACCGCGAAGAACACCCGGCCGCCGGTGGCGCCGAAGCTGCGGCGCACGCCGATCTCCCGGATGCGCTGGCGCACGGTGACCAGGCCGACGTTGAGCACGCCGATGCCGCCGAGGACGAGGGCGAAGACGCCCACCCCGCGCACGCCGTACGCCAGGACGAGGTCGACGACGCCGAGCGCCTCACCCGCGTCGGAGCGGTAGGCGCCCACGGAGTACCCCGGCAGGCTCGCCTGCACCTCGGACTGCAGCACGGCCGCGAGGGCCTCCGCGTCCGCGTCGGGCACCCACAGCTCCAGGGCGGGCGGCCCGCTCATCGCGGGGTCGGCCAGGCCCCACGCCTGCGCGGCGGAGTTCAGCACGTACGCGGCGGGCGCCTCCGGGTCGGAGTAGGGCACCTCCATGACGCCCACGACGGTGGCGGTCACCGGCCGGTCGCCGCCCAGGGCGACCGTCGGGGGCGTCCGCTCGTCGAAACCGCCGAGCAGCTCCGCGAACGCCCCGTTGACGACCAGGCGGGGTGAGTACGCCGCGTCGTCCCCGGCGTCGAGGAAGCGGCCCTCGTCCGGCAGGGCCCGGTGCATGGTGCCGTAGCTGGGGTCGACCGCCGAGAAGGGGACGAGCTGCGCGCCGGAGGGGAAGCGCACCGTCAGCTGCCCCGAGCCCTGCGAGACGAAACCCCACCAGGTGACCTCGTGCCGCTCGGCGGCCTGCCGCAGCGCCAGCTGCGCCTGCTCCGCGCTCTGCGCCGTGCTCGGGCCCATCGGGTAGGCGGAGACCTGGAGCGTCGCGGCGCGGCCCGAGGACCGTTCGCTGCTCTCCAGCATCATCTGCCGCCCCATGTTCCCGGCCGCGGTGATGGTGGTCATCGCGAACACGGCGAGGAACACCCCGACGAGGGAGAGCACCACGCGGGTGCGGTGCACGCGCACCTCGCCCCACGCCTCGGTGACCGCGGCCACCGGTCCCAGCAGCCAGCGGCCCATCACACCGTCTCCCGGTGCGCGGTGGCGGCGACGAGCGCGTCGCGGGTGATCTCGCTGAGCACGCCGTGGTCGAGGCGGAACTGCCGGTCGGCGCGGGCGGCCACCGACAGGTCGTGGGTGATGGTGACCAGGGTGGTGCCCTCGTCGCGCACGAGCTCCTCCAGGACGTCCATGACGGCCGAGCCGGTGTCGACGTCCAGGGCGCCGGTGGGCTCGTCGGCCAGCAGCACCCGCGGGCGGCGCACCAAGCTGCGGGCCAGGGCGACGCGCTGCTGCTCGCCGCCGGAGAGCTTCTCCGGCATGGTGTCCAGCCGCCCGCCCAGCCCGACCCGCTCCAGCATGGCGCGGGCGGTGCGCTTGCGGGCGAGGAACTCCCGGCCGGAGGCGTACAGCAGCGGGGAGGCGACGTTCTCGGTGGCGGTGCGCCCGGGCAGCAGGTTGAACTGCTGGAACACGAACCCGAACGTCTCGCCGCGCAGGCGCGCGGTGCGGCGGGCGGACAGCCCGTCCACGGGCCGCCCGTCCAGCAGGTACGTCCCCGAGGTGGGTGCGTCGAGCAGGCCGACGATGTTGAGCAGCGTCGACTTGCCCGAGCCGGAGCGGCCGACGACGGCGACGTGCTCGCCGGCGGCGATCTCCAGGTCGACGCCGGTGAGGATGCGCAGGGTGCTGCCGTCGGGCAGGGCGACGGATCGGCTGACCTGGTGCAGGGACAGCGTGGCGGTCATCGCTCAGTACCCCCCGTACATCCCGCCGGCGGCGTAGGGGTCGGTGACCTGGTCGCCGCCGGGGGTGAACTGCAGGACCTGCGCGCCCTCCTCCAGCCCGCCGGTGACCTCGACGTTCGTGCCGTCGGTGAGGCCGAGGGTCACCTCGGTCTCGGTCTGCGCGCCGGTCTCGTCGGTGACCCAGACGGTGCCGGTGCCGACGCGCCCGCGCACGGCGGTGACCGGGACCAGCAGCACCCCGGTGGCCGAACCGGCGGTGACGTCGACGGTGGCGGAGAGCCCGGAGAAGACCTGCACGCCGTCGGGCACGCGGCAGGAGACGGTGGCGCCGGTGGTGGACTGCGCCGGGTCGGCGTAGGGGTCGACGTAGCCGCCGGTGGGGTCGGGCGCGGCGGTGGCCGCCTCGGGGGTGCCGGTGCGCAGGTCCGTGCACTCGAAGGTGCCGGGGCCGCCGGGGACGGTGACCTGAGCGGTCGTGGGCGGGGCGAGCAGTCGGAACTGCTGCTCCTGGGTCAGCGGTGCCGAGACGCTCAGGGTGCCGGGGGAGACGGTGGCGACCTCCTGCCCGACGGTGACCTGCTGCTGGGGCAGGACGTCGAGCGTGGCCAGGGTGCCGGGCCCGGGGGCGGTCACGGTGACCGTCCGGGTGCGGGGAGCGGCCGGTGCGGCGGGCGCCGCGGCGGGGTCGTCCGCCGCGGGGGCCGCGGCGGTCTCCTCCACGGGCACGAGCACGGTGAACAGCGCGGTGCCCTTCTGCACGGCCTGGCCGACCTCGGCGCGCACCCTGCCGACCTCGCCGGCGGCGGTGGACTTCACGGTGGTGGAGGGGTCGGCGGCGATGGTCCCGGTGAGGGAGACGGTGTTGACCACGTCGCCGCGCACGACCGGTGCCGTGGCGGGTTCCAGGACCGCGGAGGGGCTGGCGGCGGCCTCCCGCTCGGCGGCCGCGCCGCGGCCGAACGCCAGCCACAGCAGGGCGACGGCGATGGCCGCCCACACCACCAGGCGCAGGGCGGGGAAGACGATCGTGCGGAAGACGCCCACGCGCCCACCTCCGGATGGTCCTGGGGGGTGCTGCGTGGTGCGTCGAAGGAGAACGTCGAGAACCGTGCCGCCGATCCCCCGAACGGCTAGCGAGTGCGGCGAACCTAGCAGCGCCGGTGCGCGGGCTGTGCGCCTTCGCGGGAACGTCGCGCTGCCGTCGTGTGGAGGTTCCGGGGTGGTCCAGGGCTCAAGGACGTGGTGTTCACCACGGCTGCGTCCGCCGCAGGTCCTTGCACGGGGGCGGTTCGGGGGCCTAGCCTCAGGCAAGCGCTTTCCACGCACGCCCCGAGCAGGGGCGCGACCCGGTGAGGAGGAGGAGCAGCGATGACGCAGCGCCTCGGAGTGGTGATGAACGGCGTCACGGGACGCATGGGCTACCGACAGCACCTGGTGCGCTCGGTCCTGGCGATCCGCGAGCAGGGAGGGGTTGAGCTCTCCGACGGCAGCCGCGTGCAGCTCGAGCCGCTGCTCGTGGGACGCAACGAGAGCAAGCTGCGCGACATCGCGCAGCGCCACGGCCTGGAGCGCTGGACGACCAGCCTCGAGGACGCGCTGGCCGACGACGACTACCCGGTCTACTTCGACGCGCAGCTCACCGCGGTGCGCGAGCGCTCGATCCTCGCGGCCGTCGCCGCCGGCCGGCACGTCTACACCGAGAAGCCCACCGCCGAGAGCGTCGAGGCCGCCGTGCGCCTGGCGGAGGCCGCCACCGCCGCCGGCGTCAAGAACGGCGTCGTGCACGACAAGCTGTTCCTGCCCGGCCTGCGCAAGCTCAAGCGCCTGGTCGACTCCGGCTTCTTCGGGGAGATCCTCTCCGTGCGCGGCGAGTTCGGCTACTGGGTCTTCGAGGGCGACTGGCAGCCCGCCCAGCGCCCCAGCTGGAACTACCGCGCCGAGGACGGCGGCGGCATCGTCGCCGACATGTTCTGCCACTGGAACTACGTCCTGGAGCAGGTCATCGCCCCGGTCGAGGCCGTCACCGCCCGCGCCGTCACCCACGTGCCCGTGCGCCACGACGAGAAGGGCGAGGCGTACAAGGCCACCGCCGACGACGCCGCCTACGCCATCTTCGAGCTGGAGGGCGGGATCATCGCCCAGCTGAACTCCTCCTGGGCCGTGCGCGTGGACCGCGACGAGCTCGTCGAGTTCCAGGTCGACGGCACCGCCGGCAGCGCCGTCGCCGGCCTGTTCGGCTGCCGCGTCCAGCCACGCAGCGCCACCCCGCGCGCGGTGTGGAACCCCGACCTGCCCGAGCAGCACCGCTACCGCGACGACTGGCTCGAGGTGCCCGACAACGAGCCCGGCGGGTTCGACAACGGGTTCAAGGTGCAGTGGGAGCAGTTCGTGCGCCACGTCGTCGAGGACGCCCCGCACCCCTACGACTTCGCCTCCGGCGCTCGCGGCGTGCGCCTGGCCGAGGCCGGCCTGGCCTCCTCCGCGCAGGGCCGGCGCATCGAACTGGCGGAGCTGGCCCTGTGAGCGCCCCCGCCGAGGCCCGCCCGGCCACCGCCGCGGGACGCCGCCGCACCGGCACCGTCCTGCGGCTGCCGCGGCGCAGCCCCGGCGGCGGGGTCGAGGTCGTCGAGCACGCCGTGCACGAGCCCGTCGCGTGGGAGGTCCCCGGCGGCCCGGCCACCAGCCGGATCGCGTTCGCCGCCGCCCACGTCGTGCCGCGCACCGGCTCCGAGACCGTGCCCGGCGCGCCGGCGGACCTGGACTGGGAGGCGACCCTGGCTTTCCGGCACCGCCTGTGGAGCCTGGGCCTGGGCGTGGCCGAGGCCATGGACACCGCCCAGCGCGGCATGGGCCTGGACTGGGCCGCCACGGCGGAGCTGGTGCGCCGCAGCGCGTCCGAGGCCGCGGCCGTCGGCGGGCGCATCGCCGCCGGTGCCGGCACCGACCAGCTCGCCCCCGGCGTGCACCCGGTCGCGGACGTCGTCGCCGCCTACGAGGAGCAGATCGCCGTCGTCGAGGACGCCGGCGCCCAGGTCATCCTCATGGCCAGCCGGCACCTGGCCGCCAGCGCCCGCAGCGCCGAGGACTACGCCGCCGTGTACGGGCGGTTGCTGGCGCAGGTGCAGCGTCCCGCGGTGCTGCACTGGCTGGGGGAGGTGTTCGACCCCGCGCTGGCCGGCTACTGGGGCTCGCGCGACGTCGCCGCGGCCACCGACGCGTTCGTCGAGCTCGTCCACGCCCACGCGGACCGGGTCGACGGGGTGAAGGTCTCGCTGCTGGACGCCGGGCACGAGCGCGAACTGCGCCGCCGCCTGCCGGCCGGGGTGCGCCTGTACACGGGCGACGACTTCAACTACCCCGAGCTCATCGCGGGCGACGGTGAGCACCGCTCCGACGCGCTGCTCGGCATCTTCGCCGGCATCGCCCCGGCCGCCGCCGCCGCGCTGGCCCGGCTGGACGCCGACGACACCGCGGGGTTCCACGCGGCGCTGGACCCCACGCTGCCCCTGGCCCGGCACGTGTTCGGCGCACCCACGCCGTACTACAAGGCGGGCATCGCGTTCCTCAACTGGCTCGACGGGCGCCAGGACGGGTACGCCATGGTCGGCGGGCTGCACTCCGCCCGCAGCGCGGTGCACCAGGCGGAGACGTTCCGACTGGCCGACGAGGCCGGGGTGCTGGCCGACCCCGAACTGGCCGCGCGCCGGCTGCGCGGCTACCTGGCCGTGCACGGCTTCGACGCCTGAGCACCGGCCGGGTCCCCGGCCCCGGACGGCCACCGGCCCGCCACCCCACGGGTGGCGGGCCGGTCAGCGTCCGCGCAGCTCCGCCCACAGCGACCCGCCGACCGCGTCGACGTCCACGTCGAGGGCCAGGTCCGCCGGCAGGCGGGCCCCCAGCGCCCACGCCACGGCGGCGGTGGTCGCCGGTTCCGCCTCGACCGCCAGGGTGGCCGACCGCCCGTCCGGCGGCAGGCGCAGCGTGACGGTGCCGTCGGTGCACGCGGGCAGCACCGTCGCCAGCGCCCGGCGAACCCCCGCCAGGAACTCCTCGTCCCCACCGCGCACCGCGCGGTCGTCGACCACGTCCACCGCGCACCCGCGGGCCCGGGCCGCGCGCAGCCGCGCCCGGACCTCCTCGTCCAGCAGCGCCCGGGCGCGCAGGTCGTCGCGCAACCCGCGCTCCAGGCCCACCGCCGCCCGCGGCAGCTGCGCCCACCCGGCGTCGTCGGCGGGGTCGGCGGCTGCGACCCGGCGCAGCAGCGGCAGGGCCCCCAGGTCCAGGTCCGCCCGGCGCTGCGCCGCGCTGCCGGCCCGGGCGGCCGCCGCGGCCTCGGCCGCCGCGGACCGGGCGGCCGCCGCCTCGTAGCGCTCGACCTCGCGGGCGGTGCGGTCGAACAGCACCCGCACCCCCAGGGCCGCGCTGAACCACAGCAGCGCCGGCTGCTCCAGCGCGGCGATCCACGCCCAGGGGTCCGGCACCCCGGCACGCAGCACGGACGCGGCGACGACGGTCGCCGAGGCCAGCTCCGCGACCAGCGCCGCCGGCCGGCGCCGGCGCACCACCAGGGCGACCACCAGGACCTGCGTGGCGCCGGGCCACCAGTTCGCGTACGTGCGCCACGCCTCCACCGGCAGCCACGGCATGACCGCCAGGCCGGACAGCGGCGCCACGGCCGCAGCCGCCCACGCCGGCCCGGCGCGCAGCCGCGTCGGCCCGCCCAGCAGCGGGCGCAGCAGCGCGGCGGACACCCCGAGGACCACGGCGACCGCCAGCAGGGACAGCGCGGGGCGCTCGTGCACCCGCACCGACAGCAGCGCCGGCAGCGGGGCGTGCGAGAGCAGCCACAGCCCGGCCCCCACGGCGCAGGCGCGCTGCACCCCCTTCACCGGGCGGTCCCGCGCCGCGCGCCGCGCGCCGACGGGGCCGGCGGTGGCGCCGGCGGTGCGGTCACCGGCACCGCCAGCAGCACGCAGGTGCCGGTGCCCGGCCAGGACCGCAGGCGCACGTCCCCGCCGACGGCCCGCACCCGTTCGCCCACCGACACCGCCAGCCCCAGCCGCCAGGCGCCCGGCGCGCCGGCCCGGAACCCCCGGCCCGCGTCGCGCACCTCCACCAGCAGCCGCTCACCGGCCGCACCGGTGCACAGGCGCCCCCGCAGCCGCACCGCCGGCGCGGTCCCCGCCCCGCCGTGCCGCACGGCGTTGCGCACCAGTTCGGTGGCCGCGGTGAGCAGGGCCTCGGCCGCGTCCGGGTCCACCCCGGCGCCGCCGTCCCGCTCGCCCGCCGGCACGGGGGCGTCCAGCACGGCGCCCGGGTGCAGCGCCAGCGCCGCACCGGCCACCGCGTCCCAGACCCGCCCCACCGGCAGCACCGCCGGCGGTGCGGCGCCGGGCCCGTGCTCGCCCTCCACGCGAGCCAGGGCCGCGCGGGCGGCGCGGCGCGCTTCCGCTCGCCCGGCGGCGTCCTGCGCCTGCGCCGTCGTCGTCAGGGCGGCCAGGACGTCGTCGTGCACGATGGCGTCCCAGCGCGCGTTCTCCAGCTCCTCGGCGCGCGCGGCGGCCTCGCGCCCCGCGGCCTCCTCCGCGCGCGCCCGCGCCCGCTCCACCCGGGCCCCCGAGGAGCGGACCGCCGCCACCGCCACCCACGCCGCCGGGACCACCACGAGCACCAGCAGCGCGTCCAGCACGAAAGCGGTCGGCGGCACCACCCACGCCCCGCTGGCCTGCACCAGGGCGCGCAGCCCCACGTGGAGCAGGCCGAGCCCCGCCGCGGCGCCCAGCCCGGTGGCCACCGCACCCGCCCCCACCGTCAGCGGCGACAGCGACAGCACCCACGGCGCCTGCTCGGCCCGGCCGGGCGCTGCGAGCACCCACGTCACCAGCGCCAGGTCGCCGGCGACGACCAGCGCCCACGGCAGCCACGGGCGCGGCCGGCCGTGCGCGGCCTGCGCCAGCAGCAGCACCAGGAGCACCCCGTAGGCGGTCACGACCGGCACCGTCCACGCCAGGGGCGGCCGCGGGCCGTGCGCGGCGCTGCCGGAGACCACCGTCGGCACCAGCGACAGCACCGCCAGCGCCAGCACCAGGGCGACGAGGCGGTGGGCGCTGCGCGTCGTCACCGGCCCGGCGGCGGACCGCCCGCGTCGGCCGGCCGGTCGCCCGGCGGCGTGCGGGGCGCCGCCGGGGCGCCCAGGGGCGTGAGCACACCGTCCTCCACGGCCCGGCGGTACAGCTCCATGCGGGTGTAGGCGGGACGGTCCAGGGCGGCGTACTTCGCCCGGATGCGCTTGAGGTAGCTCTTCGCCGTCTCCAGCGTCACCCCCAGCCGCAGCGCCACCGAGCGCGCCGGCATCCCCCCGGCGTACAGCTCCAGGACGCGGCGCTCCTGCGGGGACAGGTGCCCGGCGAGGTCGGCGTCGACCTGCAGGGCCGCGGCGGTCTCCGCGGACGGCAGCGTCTCGCCGTCGGCGACGGACCGCAGCGCGGCGGCCAGCGCGGCCACCGGGCGGTCCTTCAGCAGCACGCCCTGCGCGCCGGTGTGCAGCGCCTCGGACGCCTCGGCGTGCTGGCGGCCCTCGGTGTAGACCAGGACCCGGCAGCCCGCACCCACCAGCGCCGCGACGTTGCCGCCCGGGCGCGAGCCGTCCCCGAGGCGCAGGTCCAGCAGGACGACCGCCGGGGGGGCCTCACCGGCGGTGCCCAGAGCGCGCAGCAGGTCCGGCACGGTCGGGGCGGTGGCGACGAGGTGCACGCCGTGCCCGGCCAGCTCCACGCGCAGGCCCGTCAGCAGCGCGGGGTGGTCGTCCACCGCGGCGACGCGCAGCGCCTGCTCGCGGGACGGCTCCGGGGCGCCGTGCGCGGGGTCGTGATCCACTCGGGTGACCTCCTTCACGGCGGAGCCTAGCCAGCGCAGCGCGCTGCGCCCCCCAAAGGGGGGTTCCAGGGCCCTCCCCGGCGGCTGCGCGTTCTGGGACGATCCCCGGGCGCGCCCCGCCGGGGGGACGGGGGCGTCGCGGTCCCGAGGGCCGCGAACGCACCGGGGGTGGTGCCGCGAGAGCGCGGCACCACCCCCGTGCCGTTCACCGGGCGCTCACTCCGCGGTGCCGACCAGCCCGATCTGGCAGGTCAGCCCGTTCGGGCCGTGGTTGCAGTACCCGTTCGGGACCTTCTGCAGGTACTGCTGGTGGTGCTCCTCGGCGTACCAGAACGGCCCCGCCTCGGCCGCCGGGCGGATCTCCGTGGTGATCTCCCCGTGGCCGTGGTCGGTCAGCTCGCGCTGGAACGTCTCGCGGGTGCGCCGCGCGGCGTCGAGCTGCGCGGCGGTCGTGGTGTACACCGCCGAGCGGTACTCCGTGCCGCGGTCGTTGCCCTGCCGGAACCCCTGCGTCGGGTCGTGGTTCTCCCAGAACACCTTCAGCAGCTGCTCCGGACCGGTCACCGACGGGTCGTAGGCGACCAGGACCGTCTCGGCGTGGCCGGTGCGGCCCGTCACCGACTCCTCGTACGTCGGGTTCTCGGTGAAGCCGCCCTGGTAACCCGCGGCCGTGGTCACCACGCCCGGCTGGCGCCAGAAGATGCGCTCCGCGCCCCAGAAGCAGCCCATCGCGAAGGAGATCACCTCGGTGCCCTCGGGCCAGGGGCCCTCCAGGGGCGTGCCGAGCACGGCGTGGGTGGACGGGACCTCGAAGCGCCGGGCCGACGAACCGGGCAGCGCCTCCTCGCGGGTCACCATGCGCGTCTTGTACGGGTTGCCGAACAGCAAGACCAGCTCCTCCCTCGTGGTGCTCCGTCCAACCACGGGGAACGCCGCGACCTTCCCCGCCGTGCGTAGGCTTGCGCACCGTGACGACTCCCGACAGCCCCACCGGCGGCACCCCCGCGACGCCCGGCTTCTCCACCCGCGCCCTGCACGCCGGCCAGGAGGCCGACCCGGCCACCGGCGCGGTCGTGACCCCGATCTACCAGGTGTCCACCTACAAGCAGGACGGCGTCGGCGGCCTGCGCACCGGCCTGGGCACCGGCTACGAGTACTCCCGTTCCGGCAACCCCACCCGCACCGCCCTGGAGGTGCAGCTCGCCGCCCTGGAGCAGGGCGACGCCGCCTTCGCCTTCGCCTCCGGCCTGGCCGCCGAGGACACCGTGCTGCGCGCGCTCCTGAAGCCCGGCGACCACGTCGTCATCCCGAACGACGCCTACGGCGGCACCTACCGCCTGGTGAAGAAGGTCGCCGAGCCGTGGGGCGTGGAGCACACCCCGGCCGACCTCGCCGACCTCGACGCCGTGCGCGAGGCGGTGCGCCCCGGCGCCACCCGCCTGGTGTGGCTGGAGACCCCCACCAACCCGCTGCTGACGATCGGCGACATCGCCGCCATCGCCGAGATCGCCCACGCCGCCGGCGCGCTGCTCGTCGTCGACAACACCTTCGCCACCCCCTACCTGCAGACCCCGCTGCTCCTGGGCGCCGACCTCGTCGTGCACTCCACGACCAAGTACGCCGGCGGCCACTCCGACGTCGTCGGCGGCGCGGTCGTCGTGCGCGACGGCGACGACGGCCGCGGCGGCACCATCGCCGAGCGCATCGGCTTCCACCAGAACTCCATGGGCGCCGTGCCCGGCCCGTTCGACTCCTGGCTGGTGCAGCGCGGCCTGAAGACCCTCGCGGTGCGCATGGACCGGCACTGCGACAACGCCGAGCGGATCGTGGAGTTCCTGCAGTCCCACCCGCGCGTGACGAAGGTGCTGTACCCGGGCCTGCCGGAGTTCCGCAACCACGACGTCGCCGCCAAGCAGATGCGCCGCTTCGGCGGGATGATCTCCTTCCGCACCGCGAGCGTCGAGGACGCCCTGAGCGTGTGCAAGGGCACCGAGCTGTTCACCCTGGCCGAGTCCCTCGGCGGCGTGGAGTCCCTCGTGGAGCACCCCGGCAAGATGACCCACGCCTCCGTCGCGGGCTCCCTCCTGGAGGTCCCGGACGACCTGGTGCGCCTGTCCGTGGGCCTGGAGGACGCGGACGACCTCATCGCGGACCTCGCCACCGCCCTGGGCTGAACCGGCCGGTTCCGTGGCGTCCGCGTGGTCGCCGTGGTGGGCCGGTGGGGGTGCTGCGGCCGGCTCTCCGCCCGCTGCTCGGTGCACCGCGTCGGGTGAGCGCGGAGCGCGGGCTCCGGACGCCGGCCTCCGCACCCCCACCGGCTTTCCGCGCGCCGCGGCACGGCAGGACCACCCCACCACCCGGGCGAGGACCCGGCCCCGGCCTGGAGCGCCCCGGTAGGGGAAACCCCCGCACCGAGACGCCCGCGCACCCCCTCGAACGCGACGCCCCGCTCCGGTCGGATGGGAACACCCACCCACCGACGTCAGGAGCCCGACGTGACCGTCACGACCCCTCCCGCGCCCTCGCGCCGATCCGTGCTCAGCGTCCTCGGGGGCGCCGCCCTCGTCGCCGGGACCGCCGCCGCACCGGCAGCCGCCGCGAGCCCGCGGCGGCGCCACCCGTTGCAGGAGCACCTGGACCGCCTCGTCCACGAGGTGGGTTTCCCCTCCGCGCTGGCCAGCGTGCGCGACGCCGACGGACGGGTGCACGACCTCACCGCGACCAGCGGGGCGCGCGTGCCCGTGGACGGCCGGGTGCGGGTGGGCAGCAACACCAAGACGTACGTGGCGACGATCGTGCTCCAGCTCGTCGACGAGGGCCTGGTCGGCCTCGACGAACCGGTCGAGACGCACCTGCCCGGGCTGCTGCGCGGTCCCGGCGGCGACGGCCGTGAGATCACGGTGCGGCAGGTCCTGCAGCACACCGCGGGCCTGCCGAACTACACCGGCCACTTCGGCACCGCCGACTGGTTCGAGCTGCGCGACCGCTACTACGAGCCCCGCCGGCTCCTCGACCTCGTCGCCGAGCAGCCCGCGACGGCGGCGCCGGGGCAGGAGTGGGCGTACAGCAACACCGGGTACGTGGTCGCCGGGCTGCTCGCGCAGCGGGTCGCCGGCCGGCCCCTGGCCGAGCTCCTGCGAACCAGGATCACCGAGCCGCTGGGGCTGTGCGAGACCTTCTTCCCGCACCCTGGGGAGCAGGGGTTCCGCGGCGAGCACCCCGTGGCGTTCCACCGCGACTCCGCCGCGCAGCCGTGGCGGGACATCACGCTGCTCGACCCGTCGTGGGGGTGGGCGGCCGGGGCGCTCGTCGCCACGCCCAGCGACCTCAACCGGTTCACGCTCGCGCTGCTGTCCGGCGACCTGCTGTCCGCGGACGCGCTGGAGCAGATGCGCACCACGGTCCCGTCCCCGGACCTGTGGGAGGGGGCGCGCTACGGGCTGGGGCTGTCCAGCTCACCCCTGCCGGACGGCACGCTCCTGTGGGGGCACGGCGGGGACATCCCCGGGTTCGAGACGCGCGGCGGTGCGACCGAGGACGGGCGCGCGGTGACGATCGCGGTGACGGCACTGCCGAACGCTGTCGCCTCCGACGAGGAGGGGGCGCTCGCGGCGGCGAACGCGGTGCTCGACGCCGTGCGGGCGGCGTTCGCCTGAGCGCAGTCGCCGTGGTGGGCCGGTGGGGTGCGCGCGGTCAGGAGCGGGACACGAGCCCGGCCCTGACCGCGCGCATCACCGGCGCCTTGCCGGCCCGGGCCAGCGACCACAGCAGGGCGGCGACCAGGGGGACCGGGTTCTCCAACCCGCGGCCGTCGTCCTCGAGCACCCTGCCGTGCGTGACGCTCGCCATGCCCAGCAGGCCGGCACCGACCAGGAACGCCGCGACAGCGAAGAGGTCACGGTCCAGGGCCCCCTTGCGCCCGCCGAGCCGGTAGACGACGTAGGTCGCCCACATCGCCGTGATCTGGCCCATCACCAGGGCCACCCCGAGGGCGGTCGGGACGAAGACCAGGAAGACGGCTCCGTACTTCAGCACCTGCAGCACGGGGTAGACGAACACCCGCGCCCCGGTCTTCATCCGGTTGTAGAGGTAGAACACCGCGCGCAGCACCACCAGCAGCAGCGCCCACGAGGTGCCGGCCCGCAGGAGCTCGTCGGCGTCGAGCTCGCCGAGGAGGACGGCCGCACCCAGGCCGGCCGCCGCGGAGGCCGCGCTCCAGATCCAGGCCTGGACCCGGATGGGGTAGTCCCGGTACCGCGACACGCTCGGGTCGAGGACCGGGCGCTCCTCGAACTTCGCGGCGTGCATGTCGTTCTCGAAGTAGCCGATCTCGTAGACCGACATCACCGACAGCAGCAGCAGCGGCACGATCACCGCGAAGTGGACCAGGCTCGTCACGTCACGGGTGACGGCGATGGCGATGACGAGGGCGTCCACCAGGAGGAACTGGTCCAGCGTGTACCAGCGCGAGTACTTGACCTGGGCCGTGTAGCGCAGCGGGAGGTAGAGACGCTCGCGGGCGGACATCGGGGGGCCCTGCGGCCGGATGAGCAGACCCGAGCGGCACACCTCGAGCAGGTCGGCGTCGTCGAGCGAGTCGGACACGAAGACGGCCCGGGCGACCCCGCCCTCGCCGACGCCCCCGACCGCTGTCGTCGTCTTGCCCCCGGTGAACCAGGACGGCCGGGGGAGCAGCGGTGTCGCCAGCAGGGCGGTGGACTCGTGCTCGCTGCCCCTCAGCAGGCCCCGGATCACGAAGGCCATGCCGAAGGAGATGATCGTGAGCCGCGAGCGGTCGACGTCGGCGAAGAAGGCGGAGACTCCGGTGGCGCGGTACCGCTCGAAGAGAGCCGGTGCCGCCCTGCGCCACAGGGGCACGTTCCAGGGGGTCAGGACGACGATGAGGACGACGCAGAGGTAGTCGCGGACGCGGTAACCGCGGCGACCGGGTACCAGCCGCCACGGCAGGCACACCCGTACCAGGAAGTCGATCACGGCGACCACCAGGGACGGCCGGCAGCGCGAGATGAAGAGCTCGGTGCTGTTGCAGGCGAAGATCGTGTGGTCGAAGTCGACCAGGACGGGCGAGTCCGGGTCGGCGATCTGACGCCGGACGGTGTCGGCGGTGACCGGTGACCGTCGCCGGACGTCGAGGAAGTCCGGCTCCAGCTGCTCGGCGGTGCGTTCGGCCATGCCTCAAGGTCTCACGACCCGGGCGGGAGGGGTGCGACCGGTCGTCCGCCACGCCCGGTCACGCCTGCTCACGCCCGGTAACGCCCGGACCGGGACCCTACGAGGCGCGCCGCCGGGAGGAGCGCCCCGACCGCGAGCGGAGGTAGTCGTCGACGACGAACTGGCCGAGGCGCTCGGGGCTGGGGCTCAGGACGCGCCCGCCGTTGCGGCGGGCCACGGCCTCGACGAAGCGGCGCAGGCCGGGGTCCTCGCCGAGCATGAACAGGTTGATCGTGGCGCCGAAGCGGGTGAGGTGGTCCACCTCGGCGACGGTCGCGCGGATCGTCGCGCTGGTGGGGGGCCACTGGAACACCGCCTCGGGGGTGCCGCCGCTGTCGTCGAGGTGGGCGGTGGGCTCGCCGTCGGTGATGACGAGGACGACGGGCTCGGCGTCGGGGTGCCGGCGCAGGTGGCGGCGGGCGAGGCTCAGGGCGTGCTGGAGGTTCGTGCCCTGCACGAAGTCGGGTTCGACCTCGGCCAGCTCGCCGAGGGTCATGGGGGCGGCGTGCAGGCCGAAGCCGATGATCTGCAGGGCGTCGCCCGGGAACTTCGTGGACACCAGGTGGCTGAGGGCCAGCGCGGTCTCCTTCATGGGCCCCCACCGCCCCTCGGCGGCCATGGAGAACGACAGGTCCACGCAGAGGGCGACGGCTGCGGAGGCGCGGCGCTCGGTCTCGACGACCTCGAAGTCCTCCCAGCTCAGCCGCACCGCGCCGCCGGCGGAGGGGCGGGTGCGGCGCAGCGCGTTGGAGACGGTGCGCACCACGTCGAGGGGCTGCTCGTCGCCGAACTCCCAGCGGCGGGTGGCACCGGTGGGTTCGCCGCCGGCACCGGCGCTGGTGTTCTCGTGGTCGCCGCGGCCGCCGCTCGTGACGCGGTTCAGCACGTCGCGCAGGGCGGACTGCCCGAGGCGGCGCAGCGCCTTGGGGGAGAGGGTGAGGCCCTGCCCGGAGCGGGTGAGCCAGCCCTGCCGCTGCAGTTCCCGCTCCAGCTCCTTCAGGCGGCGCAGGTCGTCGGCGGCGCCGCGGCCGAGCTGACGTTCCAGGGCGTCGACGTCGACGTCGTCGAGGGTGGCGCCGGGGTGCTCCTGGCCGAGGGAGTCGAGCAGGTCGTCCAGCTCGGAGATGTCCTGCAGGGCGTCGGCGGCCTCGCCGTAGCCGAGGGGCTCGCTGCCGCGGGCGCCCCGGACGCGTTCGCCGCGGCCGGCGTCGAGGTCGGGGCGCAGGGCGCGCAGGTTGTCGGAGAGCTGCGCCACCTGGGCCTGGAGGTCCAGGTCGTCGCCGAACGCCTGCTGCACCAACTGCCCGAGCTCCTCGCGCTGCTGGGGGGACAGCGAACGCATGAGGCGGGACGCGGCGGCGGCCCGGCGGGCGAGCAGGTCGACCAGGCCGTCGAGGTCCTCCACGCCCTCCGCGTCCGCGCCCAGCGTCTCGCCGTGCTTCGACATGAAGTCGTCGAAGTCGGCCCGGGTGTCCTGGCCGCGGGCCCGCTTCGCCAGGAGGTCGTTGAGGTCGGCGACCATGTCCTTCACCGCCTGCAGCGCGGCCGGGTCGCCGTTCTGCAGGGCCTGCTTCACCCCCCGGAACTGCTGGCCGAGGACGTCGTCGCGCAGCCCGTCGAGGACCTGCCGGTACTGCTGCCGGGCCTGCTCGGACGCCCAGTCGTAGTCCTCCAGGTCCCGCACGGCCTGGGCGGTGGAGCGGGGCAGGGCGTCGAGGCGGGCTTCGGCGAAGCGGGCGTCGTCGGCGCGGGGGTCGTCGCCGGTGCGGGTGGCGAGCTCCTCGCGCTCGGCGGCCAGGGCCTGGTCCAGCTGGGCGCGCGCCTTCGTCAGGGCACCGTCGAGGTCGCCGCGGCGGGCGGCCTCGCGGCGCAGGCGGGCGGCGCGGGCGCGCAGCTCCTCCAGCCCGGAGCGACCGTCGGGGCCGTGGCGCAGCAGGTCGCGCAGCGCTTCGCGCAGCGACCCCCCGCCCAGCACCTCCTGCCCGACGCGGTCGACGGCGGCGCGGACGTCGTAGGGCGGGGCGAGGGGGTCGGGGCCGCCGGCCCACTCGCCGTACCGGTAGCGCCCGCCGCGCCGCCGCGCCCAGGATCGGCTCCCCGCATCGCTCATGCGCCTGACGCTACGTCCGGTGCCGCTGCGGCGCCACGCCCCTGGGCGCGACTGCCGTAGGGCCTGCATGACAGCTTGTCTTTACAAAAGGGGGTCCCGCGGTGGCATGATGGCGCGGTCCGCCGAACCGTGACCGAGGAGGCTCCCTCGTGACCACCACGACCGCCAGCTCCACCGCCGCCGCTGGCAGCGCCGCGCCGCAGCGCAGCGACCACCCGCTCGTCGAGCACTGGATCGGCGGTGCCCCGACCGCCGGGTCCGGCGACCGGTTCGCTGACGTCTACGACCCCGCGACCGGCCGCGTCACGAAGAACGTGGCGCTGGCCGCGCCCGCGGACGTGGAGGCCGCCGTGGCCGCCGCCCGCGCCGCGTTCCCGGCCTGGCGGGACACCTCGCTCGCCCGGCGCACCACGGTGCTCTTCAAGTTCCGCGAGCTGCTCAACGCCCGCAAGGGCGAGCTCGCCGAGATCATCACCGCCGAGCACGGCAAGGTCCTCTCCGACGCCCTGGGCGAGGTCTCCCGCGGGCAGGAGGTCGTGGAGCTCGCGTGCGGGATCAACCACCTGCTCAAGGGTGGGTTCACCGAGAACGCCTCCACGAAGGTCGACGTGTACTCGGTGCGCCAGCCCCTCGGCGTGGTCGGCATCATCTCGCCGTTCAACTTCCCGGCCATGGTCCCCATGTGGTTCTTCCCCGTCGCGATCGCCGCGGGCAACACCGTGGTGCTCAAGCCCAGCGAGAAGGACCCCTCGGCGGCGAACTTCATCGCGCAGCTGTGGAAGGACGCCGGGCTGCCGGACGGGGTGTTCAACGTCCTGCACGGCGACAAGGTCGCCGTCGACGGGCTGCTGACCCACCCCGACGTCGCCTCGATCTCCTTCGTGGGGTCGACGCCGATCGCGCAGTACGTCTACGAGACGGGCACCGCGCACGGCAAGCGCGTGCAGGCCCTGGGCGGGGCGAAGAACCACATGCTGGTCCTGCCCGACGCGGACCTGGACCTGGCCGCCGACGCCGCCGTCAACGCCGGTTTCGGCTCCGCGGGCGAGCGCTGCATGGCGGTGTCCGCGCTGGTGGCGGTCGACTCGATCGCCGACGAGCTCATCGCGAAGATCCAGGAGCGCGTGGCGACGCTGCGCACCGGCGACGGCCGTCGCGGCTGCGACATGGGCCCGCTGGTCACCGGCGCGCACCGCGACAAGGTCACCGGGTACGTCGACGCGGGCGTGCGCGAGGGCGCCGAGCTCGTCATCGACGGCCGCGAGGTCGTCCCCGACGGCGACGCGGACGGCTTCTGGCTGGGCCCCACCCTCTTCGACAAGGTCTCCACGGACATGTCGATCTACACCGACGAGATCTTCGGTCCCGTCCTGTCCGTGCTGCGCGTGAACGGTTACGACGACGGCATGGAGATGATCAACGCCAACAGGTACGGCAACGGCGTGGCCATCTTCACCAACGACGGCGGCGCGGCCCGCAGGTTCCGCAACGAGGTCCAGGTCGGCATGATCGGCATCAACGTGCCGGTGCCGGTGCCGGTGGCGTACTACTCCTTCGGCGGCTGGAAGAACTCCCTGTTCGGCGACACCCACGCCCACGGCACCGAGGGCGTGCACTTCTTCACCCGCGGCAAGGTCGTCACCGAGCGCTGGCTCGACCCTTCCCACGGCGGGCTGAACCTGGGTTTCCCGCAGAACTCCTGACGCCCACCTCCGGGGGTGCCGCCCGTCGCGGGAGCGCGTGCGGCACCTCCGGCCCGCGGGCACGGGCGGTGGCGCGGGCGTGCAGCCCGAGCAGCCGGGGCACGCCGACGTGGACGGCGAACAGCACGACGAGCGCGGTGAGCAGCGCCGTGCGCAGCAGGGCGGGCCAGCCCTCGGTCAGCGGCTCCAGCAGGACCTGACCCGCCGCCACGCTCGGGAAGATCACCAGCCAGGTCAGCGCAGCGCGCACGTGCACCGACGGCACGGGAGGGCCGGGAGCCGGTGCCGTCCCGGTCGTGGCGGGGTCGGTGGCCGACGGTGCGACGGAGCCCGGCCGCGGTCGTGACGGTGTGCTCAAGGGATCCCCTGGTCGAACCGGCAGGAGCTCCAGGTTACGCGGGCAGCGCCGATCCGGACCGCACCCCGTGCACGACCGGGCGGTCCCGGGGACCGGGACGGCGCCGTCCGCCGCCGACCGCGGATTGCCGTCCCATTGAGCGGGCGCCGCACTTCTGGGGGTCGGTGACGCGTGCCACGGTCGGGCTGACGCCGGAGCCGCCGTCACCGCGAGGCGGACCGGACGACCCCACCCGTCCGTCCCAGGAGGCCGCAGTGTCGCTCGCCCCCACCCCGACCGCCCGCTCGCGGGCACCCCTGTTCGTCCTGTGCTGGCTGTGCCTCATGGCCGACGGGTACGACCTGCTGGCCTACGGCGCCACGCTGCCCAGCCTCATCGGGCAGCCCCCGTTCTCCCTCACCGTCGAGCAGGGCGGGCACATCGGCAGCCTGGCCCTGGCCGGCATGCTCGCCGGTTCGCTGGTCGCCGGGACCCTCACCGACGTGGTCGGCCGCCGCCGCATCTTCATCTCCAGCGTGGCGCTGTTCTCGGCCGGCACGCTCGTGACGGGCCTGGCGCCGACGCTGGAGGTGTTCGTGGTGTTCCGCACCCTCACCTGCTTCGGGGTGGGCGGGCTGCTGCCGACCGCCGTGGCCCTCGCCTCCGAGTTCGCCCACCCGCGCAACCGCTCCCGCACGCTGGGGCTGGTCCTCACCGGCCCGCCGCTGGGCATGCTGCTGGCCTCCACCGTCGCCTCCCAGGTCGTGCCCGCCCACGGTTTCCGCCCCGTGTACGTCGCCGGCGGTGCGGTGCTGCTGCTGGTCCCGGTGCTGGTCAAGCTGCAGCCGGAGTCGCCGGCGTTCCACGCCGCGCGCGGCCGGCACGAGCTCGCCGCGGCCCTGCGCGCGCGCTACGGGCTGCCGCCCGAGCAGGTCCCCGCGACCGCTCCCGGAGCGGCGGGCGGGAACAACCCCCTCAGGAGCCTCCTCAGCGGCCGAGACCGCTGGCCCACCCTGCTGATCTGGGGCACGACGTTCTTCAGCCTGCTCACGGTGTTCGGCATCAGCACCTGGCTGCCGCAGGTGATGGCCCGGTCCGGGTACGGGCTCGGCTCGTCCATCGTCCTGCTGGGCGTGTACTGCACCGGGGCGGTCGTCGGGACCCTCGCCGCCTCCGCGGTCGCGGACCGCGTCGGCCCCAAACCCCTGGTGCTCACCGGTTACCTCACAGCCGCAGCCGCCCTGCTGGCTATCTCCCTGCGGCCGCCGACGCCGCTGCTGGTCGTCCTCGTGCTGCTCGCGGGCTTCGGGGGGCTGGGCACCCAGAACGTGCTCAACGACCTCATCTCCCGGTACTACCCCGCCGCCCACCGCGCCAGCGGCCTCGGCTGGGCGCTCGGCGTGGGCCGGCTCGGCGCCATCGTCGGTCCCACCTTCGGAGCCTGGGCCGTCGCCGGTGACGAGCCGCTCAGCGCCACGACCACCGCGTTCGCCGCCACCGCCCTCGCGGGCGCGCTCGTCGTCCTCTTCGTGCCCGCGCGGCGGCGCGCCCCCGAGGGGCCGGCGGTGCCCGCCGGAGGACCGCGCGAGCCCCTGGGCGCCACCGGAGGAGCATCGTGATCCCCACCTCCCTCGCGGACCTGCCCGAGCGGGTCGACGTCCTCATCGCCGGGGGAGGCCCCAGCGGGTTGTTCCTGGCCCTGGACCTGGCCCGGCGCGGGGTGCGCTCCGTCGTGCTCGAACCCCGCGTCGAGATCGACTGGACCCGCCCGCGCTCGAAGACGACCAACGCCCGGACCATGACGCACCTGCGCCGCCTCGGCCTGGCCGACGAGCTGCGCGCCGCCGCACCGCTGCCGGTGTCCTACTCCGACAGCGTCCTGTTCTGCACCTCGCTGGCCGGCCGGGAACTCACCCGGTTCACCGGCGCCTTCCAGCTGCAGGACGGGCGCTACGAACCCCAGCCGGAGTGCGGGCAGCAGGTTCCGCAACCGGTCGTCGAGCAGGTGCTGCGCACGGCGGTGGCCCGCGAGGAGCGCACCGCCCTGCACCTGGGCGCGCGCTTCGCCCGCTCGTCCACCGCTGCCGGCGCGCAGGACGGCACCCTGGTCACCGTGGAGGACGGCTCCGGGAACCGCGCGCACGTCCGGGCCCGCTACCTGGTGGGCGCCGACGGCGTGTCCTCCGCCGTGCGCGCGGACCTGGGCGTGCGCCTGGAGGGTTCCTCGGCCGCCAAGTCGAACCTCGGCGTGGTGTTCCGCTCGCGCCGCACCGCCGGGGCCGTCGCCCTGGACCCGGCGGTGCAGTACTGGGTCACCGGCGCCGAGTACGCCGGCATGCTCGGGCGGCTGGACCTCGGCGACCTGTGGTGGGCCATCGTCCAGGGGTACGACCCGGACGCCCCGAAGTTCGCGGACGTGCCCGTCGAGGACGTCCTGCGCGCCCTGGTCGGGGCCGACGTCGACGTCGAGGTCGTCGCCCAGGACCCCTGGACGGCGCGCATGCTGCTGGCGCCGACCTACCGCCGCGGCGCCACCTTCCTGCTCGGCGACGCCGCCCACGCCAACCCGCCCTGGGGCGGGCACGGTTTCAACACCTGCGTGGGCGACGCCGCGAACCTGGCGTGGAAGCTGGCCGCGGTCCTCGACGGCTGGGCGGGGGAGGAGCTGCTGGACAGCTACGAGGCCGAGCGCCGGCCCGTCGCCCGGCGCACCGTCGACGAGGCCGCGCGCAACGGCACGCTCCTGGCCGACGACCTGCTCGACCCGCACCTCGAGGAGGACGGCGAGGCGGGGGAGCGGGCCCGGGACCGGGCGGCGCGCGCCCTGGCCGTCAAGGAGAGCGAGTTCCACGCGCTGGGCCTGGTGCTGGGTTACGCGTACACCGGGTCGCCGCTGTGCTCACCGGACCCCGAGCCGGCGCCGGCGCCCGACCCCGTGGCCTACCACCCCTGCGCGGTCCCGGGGTGCCTGCTGCCGCACGCGTGGCTCGACGAGCGCACCTCCCTCTACGACGTCCTGGGGCCGGGTTTCACCCTCCTGCTCGACGCCGACGCGTTCCCCGCCGCCCCGGCCCCCGGGGCCGTGCCCACCGGCGCACCGCTGGAGGTGCGCACCGTGCGCCACCCCACCGTCGGCGGAACCTTCACCCGCGTGTGGGGCGCGCCCGCGGTGCTGGTGCGCCCGGACCAGCACGTCGCCTGGCGCGGCTGCGACCTCGGCGAGGTCCCCGCCGCGCTCGCCCGCGCCACCGGGACCGCGCCCGCCCCGGGCGGCCGCCGCCTCACGACGGTGGCCTGAGGGCACCCGCACCCTCCCGCGACCGTGCGCGGCGTCAGCCGCCGTGCACGGTCGCGGGACGCACCGACGCCCGCGGGGCGCCCAGCGCGCGCGAGACGGCCCGCGCGGTCGCCTGCACCGCGGGGACGAGGGAACCCGCGCTCACCCCGGAGTCCGGCACCAGCACGGACACGGCCGCGCAGCAGCGGTCGGCGGAGTTCCACACCGGCGCCGCCACGGCCAGGACCGGGCCGGGGGACGAGCGCCGGAACTCCGCGAAACCCTGCCGGCGCACCTCCGCCAGCCGGCGGCGCAACTGCGCCGGGTCGGCGGGCACCCCCTCGGGTTCGTGCACGAGCGGGTTCTGCAGCAGGCGCTCGCGCTGTTCCGCCGGGGCGTGGGCGAGCAGCACGACCCCGACACCCGTGGAGTGCAGCGGGACGCGTCCACCCACGCGGTAGTGGACCTCGGGGGCCGAGCGGTGCGAGAGCCGTTCCACCAGGAGCGCGGTGTCGTCCTCGGGGACCGCCAGCAGGACGTGCTGGTGCGTGGCCTCGGCCAGGTCCGCCATGTACGGCATGGCGGCCTCGCGCACGCCGTGCCCGCGCGGCGCCAGCGACGCGACCTCCAGCAACCGCAGGCCGACGACGTACCGGCCGTCCGCGTCGCGCTCCAGCGCCCCCCAGGCCAGCAGCCTGCCCGCCAGCCGGTGCGCCGTGCTGGTGGGCACCCCGCTGCGGCGCGACAGTTCGGCCAGCGTCAGCGCGCGCCGGTCGGCGCCGAACGCCGCCAGCAGCGCGAACGCCCTGTCCACCACCGGGTCCCCGTTCGCGGGGCGGTGGCCGCGCCGCGCCGGCGGGGTCTGTGCTCGGGGGGCCGGTGCTCCCGGCGCCGGTGCTCCCGGCGCCGGTGCTTCGGGGGACGGCGGCATCGCGGTGACCTCCTCGTCGGTGTGCCCGTCGCCGGGCTGCCGGGGGCCCGGGCGCCGCGCGCAGCCCTGCGCGCCGGCCGCTCCACCCGGCTCCGCGACGCTACCCCACCCGGCTCGTCCCGCCCCGGGCGTCCCGTCCAATGGGACGGGGCGTTCCGCTGCCGATCGCCGGGTGCCACAGTCGCCGGACGGCTCGAGGACGAGCCGCGCCGGGACGCTCGGTCCCCGTGCGGTGCACCCCCTGCGTGCCGGCCGCCCCCTGGACGCCGAAGAACCACCACGGAGGTCGATCGTGAAGATCGTCGGATTCGCCCGGCCCGGCAGCGCCGAGGTGCTCGTCGGGGAACTGCTCGACGGGGCGGTCCGCCCGTTGACGAGCCTCGCGGAGTTCTGGGCCGCACCGCGCCGCTGGGCCGTGCCCGGCCGGCCGGGGGACGGCCCGGCGGTGGCGGTCGAGGAGGTCGAGCTGCGTCCCGTCGTGCCCCCGTCGGCGCGGGTGCTGTGCATCGGGCTGAACTACCGCGCGCACGCCGCCGAGGGGGGTTTCACCCCGCCGGAGTTCCCCACCGTCTTCGGCAGGTGGACGGCGTCGCTGACCGCCGGGGAGGTTCCCGCACCGGTCCCGCAGGGCGAGGGCGGCCTGGACTGGGAGGGCGAGGTCCTGGCCTACGTGGGCGAGGACCTGGCCGACGCCGACCCGGAGCACGCCCGCGCGGCCGTGCTGGGGTACTCCACGTTCAACGACCTCACCGCCCGCCGCGCGCAGAAGCTCACCGCGCAGTGGACGCTCGGCAAGAACGCGGACCGCAGCGGACCCACCGGTCCGCTGGTCACCGCCGACGAGGTCGGCGACCTGCGCGACGGCCTGGCGGTGCGCACCCGCGTCAACGGCGAGACCGTCCAGGACGGCAACACCCGCGACATGGTGTTCGACGTCGGCACGCTGCTCTCGCTCGTCAGCCGCACCCTCACCCTGCACCCCGGCGACGTGGTGGCCACCGGCACCCCCGAGGGCGTCGGTTACGTGCGCAACCCCCCGTGGCTGCTGCAGCCCGGGGACGTCGTCGAGGTGGACGTCGAGCGGCTCGGCGTCCTGCGCACGCCGATCGTCGACGCCGGCGGGAGGAAGGGCGCGTGAGCACCGCGACGCGCGAGCGCCCGGGCGCCGGGCCGCTGGCGGGCACGGTCGTCGTGGACCTCTCGCGGGCCCTGGCCGGCCCGCACGCGGCGATGGTCCTGGGCGACCTGGGGGCCCGGGTGGTGAAGGTCGAGGTCCCCGGCGCCGGGGACGACACCCGCGGCTGGGGACCCCCGTTCGCCGAACCGGACGGGCAGGGGCAGCGGGAGTCCACGTACTTCCTCTCGTGCAACCGCAACAAGGAGTCCATCGCCCTGGACCTGAAGTCCGCCGACGGCCGGGAGGTCCTCACCGGGCTGCTGCGCCGCGCCGACGTGCTGGTGGAGAACTTCCGCCCCGGCGTCCTGGACCGGCTGGGGTTCGGCGCCGGGGAACTGCTGGAACTCAACCCCCGGCTGGTGGTGCTGTCCATCACGGGGTTCGGGCACGACGGTCCCGAGGGCGGGCGCGCCGGGTACGACCAGATCGCGCAGGGCGAGGCCGGGCTGATGTCGCTGACCGGTTCGGCGCCGGAGGACCCGCAGCGCGTCGGGGTGCCCATCGCGGACCTGCTGGCCGGGCTGACCGGTGTCAACGGCGTCCTGGCCGCCCTGGTGCAGCGCGAGCGCACCGGCCGCGGGCAGGTGGTGCGCACCTCCCTGCTGGCGGCGGTCGTCGGCGTGCACGCCTTCCAGGGGACGCGGTGGACGGTGGCCGGTGAGGTGGGTCGGGCGCAGGGCAACCACCACCCCTCCATCAGCCCGTACGGGTTGTTCCGCTGCGCCGACGGCTCGGTGCAGATCGCGGTCGGCAGCGAGGGGCTGTGGCGCAGGTTCTGCGCGGCGTTCGGGCTGGACGCCGCCGCCGACGGGCTGTCGAGCAACACCGAGCGGGTCCGCCACCGCGAGGAGACGGTCCGGGTCGTCGAGGAGGTCTTCGCCGACTGGAAGGCCGCCGACCTGCTGGACAGGCTCGCCGAGGCGGGTGTCCCCGCCGGCAGGGTCCGCGACGTCGCGGACGTCTACTCCTGGGAGCAGACGGCCAGCCAGGGACTGCTCCTGGACGTCGAGCACGCCACCCTGGGCACCATCACCCTGCCCGGCGTCCCGCTGCGCTTCTTCGACGCCGACGGCGCCGAGACGACCCGGCGCGAGCACCGGGCTCCGCCGGTGCTGGACGCCGACGCGGCCGCCGTTCGCCGCTGGCTGGGGGAGGACTCGTGAGCGTGACCACCAGCGCCCCGCCGGCGGCGCGGACGGCTCGCCCCGGCGCCCGCGACGTCCTGGCGGCGGTGCTGGACCCCGGCAGCTTCCGCTCCTGGGACGCCCCCGTGGACCTGTCCGGCGCGGACCCGGCCTACCGGCGCCGGTTGCTGGAGGCCCAGGCGCGCTGCGGGGCCGACGAGTCGGTCCTCACCGGCGCGGGGACGGTCGCCGGGCGCCGCGTGGCCGTGGCCGTCTCGGAGTTCGCGTTCCTCGCCGGCTCCGTGGGGTCCGCTGCCGCCGCCCGTCTGGTGGCCGCCGTGCGCCGGGCCACGGCCGAGCGGTTGCCGCTGCTGGTGGCGCCCGCCTCGGGCGGCACCCGCATGCAGGAGGGCACGGCCGCGTTCCTGGCGATGGTGCCGGTGACGGCGGCCGTCGCCGACCACCGTGCCGCTGGACTGCCGTTCCTGGTGCACCTGCGCCACCCCACCACCGGCGGCGTGCTCGCCTCCTGGGCCTCCCTGGGGCACGTGACGACCGCCGAACCCGGTGCCCTGGTGGGTTTCCTGGGGCCGCGCGTGCAGGAGGCCCTGTCCGGCGCCGCACTGCCCGCGCAGGTGCAGAGCGCGGAGAACCTGCTGCGGCACGGGCTCGTGGACGCCGTCGTGCCGCTGCACCGGCTGCGGTCCGTCGCCTCGCGCGCCCTGGCGGTGCTCGGCGACCCGCCGGCACCGGTGCCGACCCGCGTCCCGGGCCCGGCCGTCGAGCCGGACCCGGCCGCGGCGCCGGACCCGTGGCGGGTGGTGCAGCGCTCGCGCGAACCGGGACGGCCGGGGCTGCGCGAGGTGCTGGCCGCCGCCGACGACGTGCTGCCGCTGCGCGGCACCGGGCAGGGCGAGAGCGGCGGGGCGCTGCTGCTGGCGCTGGTGCGCCTGCGCGGCACCTCCTGCGTCCTCGTCGGGCAGGACCGGTACGCCCAGGCGCACGGGACGGCGCTGGGACCGGCGGGCCTGCGCACCGCCCGCCGCGGGATGCGCCTGGCCGAGGAGCTCGGGCTGCCGCTGGTCACGGTCGTCGACACCCCGGGCGCCGAGCTGTCCGCGGCCGCGGAGGAGCAGGGCCTGGCCGGGGAGATCGCCCGGTGCCTGGCGGACCTGGTGCGCCTGCGCACCCGCACCGTCTCGGTCCTGCTGGGCGCGGGCGCCGGCGGCGGGGCGCTCGCGCTGCTGCCGGCGGACCGGGTCCTGGCGGCGAGCCACAGCTGGCTGGCGCCGCTGCCGCCGGAGGGCGCCAGCGCGGTGGTGCACCGCGACACCGCGCACGCTCCCGAGCTGGCCCGCTGCCAGGGGATCGACGCGAGCGCGCTGCGGCGCGCCGGGTTCGTGGACGTCCTGGTGCCCGAGCCGCGCGACGCCGCGGAGGACCCCGAGGGGTTCGTGCAGCGGTTGTGCGACGCGCTGGGCGCCGAACTCGCCGCCGGCCGCGGTCAGCGGCACCCCACCCCGCGACGCCTGGGGCGCCACGGGACCACCCCGCGAGACCTGGAGGAGACCTCGTGACGCACGACCTGATCACCGCACCGACCCGCGCGCCCGGCGGCGAGCCCACCGACGCTGCGGCGGCCTACGAGGCCCCGCGGACCGCGACCCGGATGCTGGTGACCGCGATGGGCCTGCTGGACACGTTCACCCCGGAGCAGCGCGCAGCCGCCGTCGTGGAGGACTTCGACGACCCGCGCCGCCTGGACTGGGACATCATCCCGCGCCCGGACCGCACCGGGGTCCCGCTGCACCGGCTGGACCGCCACCAGAAGGTCCTGCTGTGGGACCTGGTGCGCACCGCGCTGCCGATGCGCACCTTCACCAAGGTCCTGGCGATCCCGCAGCTGGAGCACGTGCTGCGCGACTACGAGCACGACTTCCTCGGGCCCGCCCTGCAGGCCTGGCGCACCTCGGACTCCTACTTCGTCACGTTCTTCGGCCGACCCGGTTTCGAGGACACCTGGACGCTGCGGTTCCTCGGCCACCACGTGTGCCTGAACGTCACCGTCGTCGACGAGCGGTGGGTGTGCGCGACGCCGGTGGCGCTGGGGCAGCAGCCCACCGAGTACGACGGGGTGCTCAAGCCCCTGGCGGACGACGAGGGCACCGCCTTCGAGCTGCTGGCGTCCCTGGACGACGCGCAGCGCGCCGCCGCGGTGATCCACGACGTCGCGCCGGCCGACTTCGTCACCCGCCAGGTGCCGCGCATCGGGGCCTTCGAGCAGCCCGACCACTACGACCTGGGGATGCCGCAGTACACGATCACCGACGAGGACCGGGTGGCGCTGCGGTTCAGCCGCGACGAGCCGTCCGGCCTGGCGGGGGACGCGCTGGGCCCGCAGCAGCAGGAGCTGCTGTGGCGGCTGCTGGACTGCTACCTGGCGCGCCTGCCCGAGGAGGCCTGGCTCAAGCACCGCGCGGCGGTGCGGGCCGCCGGGATCGGGTCGGTGCACTTCGCCTGGGCCGGGGCCCAGCGCCGCGGTGCGCCGCACTACTTCCGGGTGCAGACCCCGCGCTTCCTCGTGGAGGCCGTCAACGCCGTGGCCGGCGGGAACCACCTGCACACCGTGCTGCGCGACCTGGACCAGGACTTCGCCGCCGGGCTGCTCGCGACGCACCGCGGCAGCGACGCCTCGTGGGGCCGCGGCCACCTGGACACCCGCACCACCTCCAGCGCCGACAACCCCCTCGAGCTGCGGCCTTGACGCCGGCCGGGCGGCCCGTCAGGGTCGGCCCGGGCCCGGACCGACCCACGAAGGAGGCAGGCCGTGTTCCGCAAGGTGCTGGTGGCGAACCGGGGGGAGATCGCGGTCCGGGGTTTCCGGGCCGCGTACGAGCTGGGGGCGCGCACCGTCGCGGTCTACGCCCACGAGGACCGCAACTCGATCCACCGCTCCAAGGCGGACGAGGCGTACCTCATCGGTGAGCGCGGTCACCCGGTGCGCGCCCACCTGGACGTCGCGGAGATCGTCCGGGTGGCGAGGGAGTCGGGAGCCGACGCGGTCTACCCCGGGTACGGGTTCCTGTCGGAGAACCCGCAGCTGGCGCGGGCGTGCGCCGAGGCCGGCATCGCGTTCGTGGGG
The DNA here is from genome assembly GCF_050871845.1 of Kineococcus arenarius subsp. arenarius. Classification (NCBI taxonomy): domain Bacteria; kingdom Bacillati; phylum Actinomycetota; class Actinomycetes; order Kineosporiales; family Kineosporiaceae; genus Kineococcus; species Kineococcus arenarius. The sequence goes on along the minus strand of NZ_JBJLSE010000020.1, from coordinate 15,289 downwards.
CCGCCGGCGCGGGTGCTGGAACTGGCGGGGAACAAGGTGTCGGCGGTGGCCGCCGCGCGCGCGGCGGGCATCGCGACCCTGGAGTCCTCCGCCCCCTCCGCCGACCCCGACGAGCTCGTCGCGGCCGCGGGGGCCGTCGGGTTCCCGGTGTTCGTCAAGGCCGTCGCCGGTGGTGGCGGGCGCGGCATGCGCCTGGTGCGCACGCCCGGTGAGCTCCCCGACGCGCTGGCCGCGGCGATGCGCGAGGCCGACGGCGCGTTCGGCGACCCCACCGTGTTCCTGGAGCGCGCCGTGGAACGCCCCCGGCACGTCGAGGTGCAGGTCCTCGCCGACGCCACCGGCGAGGTGGTGCACCTGTTCGAGCGCGACTGCTCCCTGCAGCGCCGGCACCAGAAGGTCGTCGAGATCGCTCCCGCGCCGAACCTCGACGAGGACGTGTGCCGTGCCCTGCACGCCGACGCGGTGCGCTTCGCCCGCGAGATCGGGTACGTCAACGCCGGCACCGTGGAGTTCCTCGTGGCCACCGCGGGAGAGCGGGCCGGGGAGCACGCGTTCATCGAGATGAACCCGCGCATCCAGGTCGAGCACACGGTGACCGAGGAGGTCACCGACGTCGACCTGGTGCAGTCGCAGCTGCGCATCGCCGCGGGGGAGTCCCTGGCGGACCTGGGGCTGCACCAGGAGGCGCTGCGCGTCAACGGTGCGGCGCTGCAGTGCCGCATCACCACCGAGGACCCCGCGAACGGTTTCCGCCCCGACACCGGCCGGATCTCCGCGTACCGCTCCGCGGGTGGCGCCGGGGTGCGCCTGGACGGCGGCACCGCCAACGCCGGTGCCGAGGTGTCCCCGCACTTCGACTCCATGCTCGTCAAGCTGACCTGCCGGGGCCGGGATTTCCCCACGGCCGTGGCCCGCGCGCGCCGGGCGCTGGCGGAGTTCCGCATCCGCGGTGTCGCGACGAACATCTCGTTCCTGCAGGCGGTGCTGGACCACCCCGACTTCACCGCGGGGCGGGTGGACACCTCGTTCATCGCCGAGCACCCCGAGCTGGCGGTCGCGCGGACCCCCGCCGACCGCGGGACGCGGCTGCTGACCCACCTGGCGGACGTCACGGTCAACACCCCGCACGGGACGGCGCCGGTGAGCGTGCACCCGCGCCGGAAGCTGCCCGTCCTGGACCCCGGGCTCGCCGCGGCGGCGCCGCCGGCGGGCTCGAAGCAGCGCCTGGACGAGCTGGGCCCGGAGGGTTTCGCCGCCTGGCTGCGCGCCGAGGACCGCGTCCACGTCACCGACACCACGTTCCGCGATGCCCACCAGTCCCTGCTGGCCACGCGGGTGCGCACCGCCGACCTGCTGGCGGTGGCCCCGACGGTCGCCCGGACCCTGCCCGGGCTGCTGAGCCTGGAGTGCTGGGGCGGGGCCACCTACGACGTGGCGCTGCGGTTCCTGGGCGAGGACCCGTGGGCGCGGCTGGCCGCGCTGCGCGAGGCGGTGCCGAACGTGTGCCTGCAGATGCTGCTGCGCGGGCGCAACACGGTCGGCTACACGCCCTACCCGCTGGCCGTGACGGACGCGTTCGTCGCCGAGGCCGTCGCCACCGGAGTCGACGTGTTCCGCGTCTTCGACGCCCTCAACGACGCCGGCCAGGTCGAGCCGGCGATCCGCGCGGTGCGCGAGGCCGGTGGGGCGGTGGCCGAGGCGGCACTGTGCTACACGGGGAACCTCTCGGACCCGGCCGAGGACCTCTACACCCTGTCGTACTACCTGCGGCTGGCCGAGCGTTTCGCCGCGGCCGGTGCGCACGTGCTGGCGGTCAAGGACATGGCCGGGTTGCTGCGCCCGGCGGCGGCCCGGGAACTGGTCGGTGCGCTGCGCCGCGAGTTCGACCTGCCGGTGCACCTGCACACCCACGACACCGCCGGCGGTCAGCTGGCCACGCTCCTGGCCGCGGTGGACGCCGGCGTGGACGCCGTGGACGTGGCGGTGGCCTCGATGGCTGGCACCACCAGTCAGCCGTCGATGTCGGCGCTGGTGGCCGCCACGGAGCACACCGCGCGCGAGACGCCGCTGGACCTGCGCTCGGCGATGGACCTGGAGCCGTACTGGGAGGCGGTGCGCCGCGTGTACGCGCCGTTCGAGTCGGGGCTGGCCGGACCCACCGGGCGCGTGTACGAGCACGAGATCCCCGGCGGGCAGCTGTCCAACCTGCGCCAGCAGGCCATCGCCCTGGGCCTGGGGGAGCGGTTCGAGGCGATCGAGACGGCGTACGCGGCCGTGGACCGGGTGCTGGGCCGGCTGGTGAAGGTCACCCCCAGCTCCAAGGTGGTCGGCGACCTGGCGCTGCAGCTGGTCGCGGCCGGTGTGGACACCCCGGAGGCGGTGGCGGCGTTCGCCGAGGACCCCTCGGGGGTGGACCTGCCGGACTCGGTGGTGGGTTTCCTCGCCGGGGAGCTGGGCACGCCGCCGGGCGGCTGGCCCGAGCCGTTCCGCTCGAAGGCGCTGGCCGGGCGCACCGCCCGCAGGACGTCCGCGGAGGTGCCGGCCGAGGAGGCCGAGCACCTGGCCTCGCCGGGGCCGCGGCGCCGCGAGGCCCTGAACCGGCTGCTGTTCCCGGCCCCCACGAAGGCGTTCACCGAGCACCGCGCCGCGTTCGGCGACACCTCGGTGCTGGACACGCTCGACGCGCTGTACGGGCTGCGCCCGGGCGTGGAGCACGTCGTGCACCTGGAGCAGGGCGTGCAGCTCATCGTGGTGCTGGAGGCGGTCTCCGACCCGGACGAGCGCGGGATGCGCACGGTGCTGGCCAGCCTCAACGGGCAGGTGCGCCCGGTGCAGGTGCGCGACCGCTCCGTGGACGTGCGCACCCGCACCGCGGAGAAGGCCGACCCGGGCGACCCCACGCACCTGCCCGCCCCCTACGCCGGCACCGTCACCCTCGCCGTGGCGGTGGGCGAGGCCGTGGAGGCCGGGCGGGTGCTCGCCACCATCGAGGCGATGAAGATGGAGGCCGCCATCACCGCCCCGCGCGCCGGGACGGTCGTGCACGTCGCGGTGGACCCGGTGCAGTCCGTGGACGCCGGGGACCTGCTGCTGCGCCTGCAGCCGGCGTGAGGGCGCCCGCCCCGCCCCGCCCCGCCCGGCGCGCGGGCGGGGCGGCGGGTCAGTCCTCGGCGCTGTGGTGCAGCGCCCGGACGGGGGTGCGCCCCTCGACGACGTCGTCGGCCAGCTCCTCCAGGGTGCGGTCCCGGGCGTAGGCCCGGGCGCGCAGCAGCGCCAGGGCGTCCGCGTCGGGCAGGCCCAGCACCTGCCGGCACATGCTGATCACCATCCACACGCGCTGGCGGCGCCGGGCGGCGGGTGCGTCCAGCCAGGCGGGCTCGCCCGGGCCGGTGGCGGGGCCGAGGAGCTCGGTGCCGATGAGCGAGGCCACCAGCTGCGCGCGCTCCGCGTCCCAGGACGCCGCCGGCTCCGGCCGGCGCAGGTGCAGGTCGAGGACCCCGGCCGGTCCCGGGCCCGGCCGCAGCGGCACGGCGATCGCGCTGCGGAAGGGGGTGCGGCGGTGCAGCTGGTCGTGCAGCGCGGGCCACGTGCGCCGCAGCGACGCCTCACCGGCCACGACGAGGGCGCCCTCGGCCCACGCGCGGAAGCCGGGGCCCTGCCCGATCGTGAACTGCCAGCGCTCCGCGGCGGCGGCCGCGCCGTCGCTCACCCCGATCGGCAGGTGCCACCGGCCGCCGCTCGTCACGCTGATCGTGGCGCCGTCCGCGGCCAGCACGTCGCGGCACGCGGCGGCCAGCGCGGTCGCCCGCAGTTCGGGGCCGCCGCGGCCGGCGTGCCGGTCGCAGGCGGCCCTGAACCGCGCGAGGAGGTCGTCCACGGTGCTCCCGACCGGTTCGCGGTCAGCCCGCGGTGGGCCGGAACCGGCGCAGCCGCAGGCTGTTCGTCACCACGAACAGCGACGACAGCGCCATCGCCAGCCCCGCCAGCAGCGGGTTCAGCAACCCCGCCACCGCCAGCGGGATCGCGGCGACGTTGTAGGCGAACGCCCAGAACAGGTTCGCCCGGATCGTGCGCAGCGTCGCCCGCGAGAGCCGCAGCGCGTCCACGGCCACGAGCAGGTCGTCGCGCACCAGGGTCAGGTCCGCGGCGCGCGCGGCCACGTCGGTGCCGGTGCCCATCGCCACACCCAGGTCGGCGGCGGCCAGGGCGGGGGCGTCGTTGACGCCGTCGCCGACCACGGCGACCGTGCGGCCCTCGGCCTGCAGGCGGCGCACCACGTCCACCTTGCCCTCGGGCAGCACCTCGGCGATCACCTCGTCGATGCCGACGCGGGCCGCCACGGCGTGCGCGGCGCGGGTGTTGTCGCCGGTCAGCAGCACCGGGCGCAGGCCCAGCCCCCGCAGCCGGGCGACCGCCTCGGCGCTGGTGGGGCGCACGGTGTCGGAGACCACGAGCACCCCGCGGGCCGCGCCGTCCCAGCCGACGGCCACGGCGGTGCGGCCGGCCGCCTCGGCCTCGTCGCGGGCCGCGGCCAGCTCCGCTGGCAGCGGCTGCGCCCACTCCCGCTCCAGCCAGGACGCGCGGCCGGCGACGACGGCGCGGCCCTCGACCACGCCGGCGACCCCCAGGCCGCCGGTGGAGGCGAAGGACTCCACGGCCGGCAGCCGCAGCCCCCGAGCGCGGGCGCCGGCGGCCACGGCCGCCGCGACCGGGTGCTCCGAGGCGTCCTCCAGCGCACCGGCCAGGCGCAGCAGCTCCGCCTCGTCGACGCCGGCGGCGGGGTGCACCGAGGCCAGCGCCATCCGGCCGGTCGTGATCGTGCCGGTCTTGTCGAGCACGACGGTGTCCACCCGGCGGGTGGACTCCAGCGCCTCGGGGCCCTTGACGAACACGCCGAGCTGGGCGCCGCGGCCGGTGCCCACGAGCAGCGCCGTGGGGGTGGCCAGGCCCAGCGCGCACGGGCAGGCGATGACGAGCACCGCGACCGCCGCGGTGAACGCGGCCTCCGCGCCGTGCCCGGTGAGCAGCCAGCCGACGAGCGTGGCCAGCGAGATCAGCAGCACGACCGGCACGAACACGCCGGAGACGCGGTCGGCGAGGCGCTGCACCGCCGCCTTGCCGGACTGCGCGTCCTCCACCATCCGCGCCATCTGCGCCAGGCGGGTGCCGGCGCCGACGGAGGTGGCGCGCACCACCAGGCGCCCGCCCGCGTTGACGGTGGCGCCGGTGACGGCGTCGCCGACGCCGACCTCCACGGGCACCGGCTCGCCGGTCAGCAGGGCGGTGTCCACCGCGCCGGAACCCTCGACGACCACGCCGTCGGTGGCGATCTTCTCGCCCGGCCGCACGACGAACTCGTCGCCGACGGCCAGGGCGTCCACACCCACGCGCTCCTCGCGCCCGTCCCGCAGGACGGCGACGTCCTTGGCGCCCAGGTCCAGCAGGGCGCGCAGGGCCTCGCCGGAGCGGCGCTTGGCGCGCGCCTCCAGGTAGCGGCCGGTCAGCAGGAACACGGTCACCGCGGCGGCGACCTCGAGGTACAGCTCCTCCGCGCCGCCGCGGGCGGGCAGCAGGGAGAACTCCATCCGCATGCCCGGCATCCCGGCGTGGCCGAGGAACAGCGCGTACAGCGACCAGCCGAACGCGGCGAGCACGCCCAGGCTGACGAGGGTGTCCATGGTGGCCGCGCCGTGCCGGGCGCCGGTGAACGCCGCCCGGTGGAACGGCCAGGCGCCCCACACCGCGACCGGTGCGGCCAGCGTCAGCGCCAGCCACTGCCAGTTCGGAAACTGCAGGGCCGGCACCATCGACAGCAGCACCACCGGGACGGTCAGCGCCGTCGAGACGAGCACGCGGTGGCGCAGCTCGGCGGTGCGGGTCTGCGCCGCGTCGCGCTCGCCACCGGCCGCCGGGGCGGCCGCGGTGCCACCGGGAGCGGGCCGGGCCGGCTCGAGGGCCGGCGGCAGCGCCGCGGTGTACCCGGTGGCCTCGACCACGGCGATGGCGTCGGCGACGTCGGTGCCCTCGGGCAGCGCCACGCGGGCCTTCTCGGTGGCGTAGTTGACGCTGGCCTCCACGCCCGGCATCCGGTTGAGCTTCTTCTCCACCCGGGCCGCGCACGAGGCGCACGTCATGCCGCCGATCTCCAGCTCGACCGTGCGCAGCGCGACGGGCGAGCCCGCGGAGGTGGGGGGCTCGCCGTTCACGGCCGCCTCCCGGCGAGCTCGTACCCGGCCTCGTCCACGGCCGCGGCCACGGCCGCCTCGTCGAGCGGGGCCTGCGACATCACGGTCACCGTGGAGGCGCCGCCGGTCACGAGGTCGACGTCCACGGAGGTGACGCCCTCGATCGCGCCGACCTCGGTGCGCACGGCGTTCACGCAGTGCTGGCACGTCATGCCGGTGACCTCGTAGGACTGCTGGTTCACGGTTCCTCCTGGGTGTCGCTGGTGCTGCGGGGCGGGTGGTCGGTCAGGACCGCACGAGGCGGGCGATGGCGTCGGAGGCCTCCTTGACCTTGGCGTCGGCGGCCTCACCGCCCTGGCGGGCGGCGTCGACGACGCAGTGCGCCAGGTGGTCGTCGAGGAGCTGCAGCGCCACGGCCTGCAGGGCCTTGGTGGCCGCGGACACCTGGGTGAGCACGTCGATGCAGTAGGTGTCCTCCTCGACCATGCGGTGCAGGCCGCGGACCTGGCCCTCGATGCGGCGCAGGCGCTTGAGCACCTGCTCCTTGTCGTCGTCGTAGCCGGCCACGGCCGCCTCCTCCATCGCTCGCCCCGTACCCCTGGGGGGTACCTGGTGAACAGGGTGGCACGCGGGTCTGTTCCCGTCGAGCCGGCGGCGTGCTCCCGCGTCGTGGCCGACGTCGTCGCCTCCGGCCAGCAGCCCCGGCCTCGTGTCGTCGACCACCTGATCGCCGCGGCGGCGCTCGCGCACGGTCTGACGCTCGTCCGGCCGACCGGACCCTGCTGAACGGGGTCTCCGGTCTGGTGCCCACCACGTCCCTGCCCTGACGGGCGCCGGGCGCGGCGCCGTGCACGACGAGAGGCCCCGCCCGGTGGTCCGGGCGGGGCCTCGTGGTCGTGCTGCGGTCCTGCGGAGCTGCGTGCCGCGCGTCAGGCGGCGGTGGGGTCCCAGCCGTCGGTGCCGGCGAGGTAGGCGCGCGCGGTGAACCGCTCGGCCTCCTCGTCGCTCAGCTGCGGACGCGTCGCCGGGTCGGTGACCACCGCTCCGGCGCCGGTGTTGCGGTACTCGGAGAAGCGCCCGTCGGTCCACAGGTTGGGGGACATGTCCACCCAGGGCTGGGTGGTCCGGACCGCCGCCGGCAGTTCGGTGTCCCGGATCGTCACCTGACCGCGCGAGTTGTACACGACGCCGTTCTTCGTGTAGCCGTCGTTCCAGCCGCGCCAGGGCCGGCCCAGCGAGAACGTCCCGGCAGGGGCGTCGCTCGTGATCGTGGAATCGGTGATGAGGATCCCGTACGGGTTCTGGTCCGAGGTGCTGGCCGCGGTGATGTAGCCGTTGTTGGAGTTGGAGCCGCGCGAGAGGGCGTGGATGGTGCTGCGGTCGAACACCGCGGTGCCGCGGCCGAAGATGAAGTCGACGTCGCCCTCGACGTAGGAGTTCACGAAGTAGGAGCGGGCGACGACGTTCGCGTCGGGGGAGTTGACCAGCAGCGTGTCCTGGTTGCCGAGCACGCGGACGTTGTCGAAGACGAGCCGGTCCCCGGTGGTCTGCAGCGCGACGGCCTGCTCGCTGTTCGCGCCGGTCTCCTGGAAGGAGTTCTCGATGGTGAGGTCCTTGACGGTGACGTCGCTGCCCTTGACCATCACCGACTGGCTCTTGCCGGTGCCGTACGCCGACGTCGTCCCCGGGATCGTGGTGCCGGCGGCGTTGTCGTAGGTGAGCACCACGTCGGTGGCCGTGCCGGTGGTCCCGATCAGCGTCACGCCGCTCCTCGAGATCGTGATCATCTCGCGGTAGACGCCCGGCTTGACGGCGATGACCGTCGGCTCCGCCGCGGTGCCCGCCGGTGCGGCGTCGAGCGCGGCCTGCACGCTGGTGTACTGGCCCGTCCCGTCGGCCGCGACGAGGACGTCGTGGGCGGGCAGCGGGACCCCGACCGGGGCGGCCGTGACCGGTGCGGACGCGGGCGACTCGTTGCTGCTGGTGTCCACGGCGGTGACCACGTACCGGTAGGTGCTGCCGTTGGCCGCGGTGCGGTCGGTGTAGGAGGTGCCCGTCACGCCGGTGGCGATGCGGTTCGCCGCGGTCGGCTCCACCGTCTCGGCGGTGGAGCGGTACACGGCGTACCCGGCCAGGTCCGTGTCGGTCCCCGCCGTCCAGGTGAGGGTGACGGAGCTGTCGCTCGGCGCGGCGGTCAGCCCGGCCACCGACCCGGGGGCGGTGGTGTCGGCCGGGGCGGCCTCCCCGGTGGGGTTCCAGCCGTCGGTCCCGGCGAGGTAGGTGAACTTCGTGTACTTCGCCGCGTCCAGGTCGCTGAGCTGCGGGCGGTCGGCGCTCACCGTCGCGCCGGCGCCGGTGTTCCGGTACTCGGCGAACCGGGCCTCCCGCCACGACGCGTCCTGCATGTCCGTCCACGGGGAGGACTTGATGGCAGCCGGCAGTTCCGTGTCGCGGATGACGACCTGGGCCACCGCGTTCACGTCACCGCTGGGCTGCCACGGCCGGCCCAGGTGGAACGTGCTGTCGGGCGCGTCGCTGGTCACGGTCGAATCGGTGATCAGGTAGCCGTAGGCGAGGCTCTTGTCCGTGCTGGCCGCGGTGAGGTATCCGTTGTTGCTGCTGCTGCCGCGGGTGGAGGCGTGCAGCGTGGATCGGTCGAACACGACGGTGCCGCGGCCGAAGACGAAGTCGACGTCGCCCTCGACGTAGGAGTTCACGTAGTACGAGCGGGCCAGCGCCCCGGCCTTCGGCGAGTCGGCGTACAGGGTGTCCTGGTCGCCCAGCAGGCGCACGTTGTCGAACACCAGGCGGTCGCCGGTGGTCTTCAGCGCCACCGCCTGCTCGCTGCCCGCGCCGGTCTCGACGTAGGAGTTCTCGATGGTGAGGTTCTTCGCGGTGACGTCGTTCGCCTTGATGAGCACGGTGGCGCTCCCCGTGGTGCCGTAGGTGCCCGAGCCGTCCGGCTTGGGCGTCCCCGCGGCGTTGTCGTACGTGATGACCACGTCGGAGGCGTCGCCGGTCGTGCCGATCAGGGTGGTGTACGGCCGGTCCACGGTGAGGAGCTCGCGGTAGGTGCCGGGTCGGATCGCGATGACGGTCGGGTCGGCGGCGGTGCCGGCGGGCGCGGCGGACAGAGCGGCGGCGACGGTGGTGAAGTCGGCGCTGCCGTCGGCGGCGACCGTGAGGTCGGCGTCCGGGACCGCAGCGGCCACCGGCCGCAGGGCCTGCGCGGTCGCGGGAGCCGAGGCGTTCCCGGCCGTGTCGACGGCCACGACGCGGTAGTGCGCCAGGACCCCCTCGGGAGCGGTGGTGTCCGTGTACGCGGCGGCCGTCACGGCGTCCGCGGTCAGCTGCGCCCACGGCCCCTCGGGGGCCTGCGCGCGGAACACCAGGTAACCGGCGAGGTCCGCCTCGGTGCCCGCGCTCCAGACCAGCGCGGTGCCGTCGGTGGCCGCGGTGGCGCTCAGGCCCTGCGGTGCGGCCGGGGCGGCGGTGTCCGGGCGCAGCACGGCGACACCGGTGCCGGGGGTCGACAGGTTCCCGCTGAGGTCGGCGGCGCGGACCCGGTACGTGTACCCGGTGCCCTCCGCGGCGGTGGTGTCGGTGAACGCCGACGTGGTCAGCACGGCCGCCGTCAGGGTCTCGAACGCCGTGCTCGTGCCCGTGGCGCGCTGCACCACGTACCCGGCGAGGTCGGCCTCGGTCGAGTCGGCCCAGTCCAGCGCCACGCCGTCCGCGGTCGCGGTGGCGACCAGACCGGCCGGTGCCGCCGGCGCCACGCGGTCGGTGCGCAGCACGCTCACCGCGGCGGGCAGGGACTCGTTGCCGCTGTGGTCCACGGCGGTGACCCGGTAGTACGAGAACACGCCGGAGGGCGCGCTGCCGTCGCGGAACTTCGCCGACGTGGTGGTGCCGACGGGCTCGAACACGCCGTCGGCCGTGGCCGACCGGTAGACGCGGTACTCGGCGAGGTCCTTCTCCGGGCCCTTCGACCAGCTCAGCGTGACACCGCTGCTGGAGGTCGTCGCCTTCAGCGAGCCCACCGCGGCGGGCGCCGCCTCGTCGGGCAGCGTCGCGGTGACCGCGGTGTGCGCGCCGGTGTTCCCGCTGAGGTCCACGGCGGCCACCCGGTACGTGTACGCGGTGCCGGCGACGGCGGTGGTGTCGGTGAACGTCGAGGCGGTGAGCGTCTTCGCCAGGGTCTTGAAGGACCCGCTGGTCCCGGTGGCGCGCTGCACGACCCAGGTGGCGACGTCGGGCTCGGCGCCGTCGGCCCAGTCCAGGACGACGGCGGCGCTCGTGAGGTCGGGCGTCGCCGTCAGCTCCGCGGGGGCGGCGGGAGCGGTGCGGTCCTCGCGCAGCCCGCTGACCGTGGCGGCGGCCGACTCGTTGCCGCTGACGTCGACCGCGGTGACCCGGTAGTGCGAGAACACCCCGGCGGGCGCCGTGCTGTCGCTGAACTTCGCCGAGGTCGGGGTGCCGACGAGCTCGAACGCACCGTCGGCGGTGGACGACCGGTAGACGCGGTACCCGGCGAGGTCCTTCTCCGAGCTCTTCGACCAGCTCAGCGACACCTTGCTGGTGGAGCCCTTCGCCTTCAGCGAGCGCACCGCGGCGGGGGCGACGCCGTCGGGCAGCACGGCGCTCGTGGACGCGGCGCGCGAGTCGTTGCCGCTGAGGTCGACGGCGGTGACCCGGTAGGTGTACGCGGTGCCGGCCACGGCGGTGGTGTCCGTCCACGCCGAGGCGGTCACGGGCGTGCCGGTCAGGGCCTTGTACGAACTGCTGGTGCCGGTGGCGCGCGAGACGACGTACCCGGCGAGGTCGGCGTCGGTGCCGTCGGCCCAGTCCAGGGCGATGCCGTCGGTCGCGGCGGTCGCCACCAGGCCGGTCGGGGTGCCCGGGTCGGTCTTGTCGCGGCGCAGGGCGGTGGCGTCCACGGGGGCGGACTCGTTGCCCGTGCGGTCCACGGCGGTGACGCGGTAGGTGCTGGTGAACCCCGCGGGGGCGCCCTTGTCGGTGAACTTCGCCGACGTGGTGGTGGCCAGGAGCTGGAAGGCGCCGTCGACGGCGCGGTAGACGCGGTAGCCGGCGAGGTCCTGCTCGGAGTTCTTCTTCCAGCTCAGCGTGATGCTGCTGGTGGACCCCTTCGCCGTGAGCGAGCGCACGGCGGCGGGGGCGGTGGTGTCGCCGGTGGGGGCGGGGGTCACGGTGCCCGAGCCGCCGCCGGTGGCCGTGCCCGTCGTCGGGGAGGCGGTGGGCGCGGCGGTCTCGGTGGGCGCGGCGGTCTCGGTGGGCGCGGTGGTGGGGGAGGCGGACGTCGTCGGGGTCCACGTCCCGGCCGCGACGGCGTCGTCCACCCCGCGCTCGGCGCGCTCGACCTGCACGGGCGCGGCGGCCGCGGCCGGGCCGGCGATCCCGGCGGCCAGGGCCAGGGCGACGAACGGCGGGACCGCGCGGAAGGCGCAGGCGCGGACGGTGAAGGCGTGCGGGGAACTGCTGGGGCTGCTCATCGGGGTCTCTCTGTCCGAGCCGCTGGCGGCGGCGCGGGGCCGCGGCGTCAGGACACCCGGGAAACGCTGCTCTCGGTGACAGCCGGGTGACAGGGAGAGGTTGGTTTCCGGGTGGTGCGCACAGCAAACGAGCTGCACCCGTTCGGGCACACCGGGTCCCCCGGGAGCAGGCCGGGACTCACGGACAGTGAAGGGCTGTCACTGGGAGGGTTCAGCTGCCGTACACGGTGCGCCCGTCCTCCAGCACCACCTTGTCCAGGCGCCGGGTCAGGTGCAGCGCCTCCAGCACGAACTCCACGCCGGCCGCGGCCCGCTCCGCCGTCGGCTCGTCACCCAGCCCCAGGCGGTCCAGGACCTGCGCCAGACCGGGGACGGTGCCCACCTGCTCCAGCAGCCGGCGCCCCGGCACCAGGTCACCGGTCTCCACGGTGCGTCCCTCGCTGACCAGCGCGCTGAACCCCGACAGCTCCGCGCCCCCCAGCCTGGAGCGGTACGTCTCCGCGACCGCGGTGCGCAGCAGGTGCTCCAGCACCTCCGCCTCGCGGCCCTCCTCGCCCTGCTCGAACTCCACCTTGCCGCCCAGCACGCTGACGACCGTGTGCAGGTCGCCCACCCGGGCCACCGGCTCGCCGTCCTCCCCGGCCAGCGCCGAGCGGCGCAGCGCCGCCGCCGCCACCGTCTCCGCCGCCGCGATGGAGAACCGCGCCGAGACCCCCGACGCCGGGTCCACCGCGGGGGACTCGCGCACCGCGCGCGTGAACCGGGCCAGCACCTCCAGCAGGTGCTCGGGCACCTCGGCGACGGTCTGCGCCTCCTGGCGCACCAGGTCGACCTCCAGCTCCACCTCCAGCGGGTAGTGGGTGCGGACCTCCGCGCCGAAGCGGTCCTTCAGCGGCGTGATGATGCGGCCGCGGTTGGTGTAGTCCTCCGGGTTGGCGCTGGCCACCAGCAGCAGGTCCAGCGGCAGGCGCAGCTGGTAGCCGCGCACCTGGATGTCGCGCTCCTCCAGCACGTTCAGCAGCGACACCTGGATGCGCTCGGCGAGGTCCGGCAGCTCGTTGATCGCGAAGATCCCGCGGTTGGTGCGCGGCACCAGGCCGAAGTGGATCGTCTCGGGGTCGCCCAGCGCCCGGCCCTCGGCGACCTTCACCGGGTCCACGTCGCCGATGAGGTCACCCACCGAGGTGTCCGGCGTGGCGAGCTTCTCGCCGTAGCGCAGCGAGCGGTGCAGCCACCGCACCGGCAGGTCGTCGCCCTGCTCGCGCACCTGGCGGCGCGAGGCGGGCGTGAGCGGCGCGTACGGGTGCTCGTTCAGCTCGCTGCCCTCGATCACGGGCGTCCACTCGTCCAGCAGGCCCACCAGCGAGCGCAGCAGGCGCGTCTTGCCCTGGCCGCGCTCGCCCAGGAGCACCACGTCGTGCCCGGCCAGCAGCGCCCGCTCCAGCTCCGGGGCGACGGTGTCCTCGTAGCCCAGGACGCCGGGGAAGCGGTCCTCGCCGGCGCGCATGCGGGCCAGCAGGTTGCGGCGCAGCTCCGCCTTGACGCCGACGTGCTCGTGCCCGGACGAGCGCAGCTCACCGAGCGTGCGCGGCAGGTGCGCGGGGGGTTCGAGGGGGAGGGCGGCGGTCGTCGCGGTGGAGTCCCGGTTGCTCACCCGCCGAACCTACGTCCGTTCCGCCCCGCCCACACCCCGCCGCCCGCACCCCGCCGCCCGCCCGCAGCGCTCGACGCGCCCGTCCCGACCGCGGACAGCACGATGGGGCGCATGCCACGGATCCGCACCGCCGACCGGGCCGCCGACCGCGCGGACGCGCTGGTGGAGCAGCGCCCCGACCCCGAACCGGCCGACGCCCTGCACCCGCGCCCCCACCACCCCTACGTCAGCCCCGCCCTGCGCACCGCCGCGGAGTGGTCCTGGCGGGTGGTGGCGATCACCGCGGCCGTCGTCGTCGTCGCGTACGGGCTCAGCTACGTCTCCACGGTGCTCATCCCCGTCCTGGTGGCGCTGCTGATCACCGCCCTGCTCAACCCCCTCGTCGCCTGGGGCGACGCCCGCGGGGTGCCGCGGGCGCTGGCGACCGCGCTGACGATGCTGCTGACCCTGGCCGTCGTGGCCGGTCTCTTCACCCTCATCGGCACCCAGGCCGCCGACGGCTTCGCGGACCTGTCCGACTCCGCCAGCCAGGGCATCGACGAGGTCGAGGAGTGGCTGGCCAGCGGGCCGCTGCAGGTGTCGTCCACGGCCCTGTCCGGCTACGTGGACCAGGCCCAGGACGCGCTGGCCGCCAACCGCGACACCATCGTCTCCGGCGCCACCGGGGTCGTCACCACCGCCGGGCACGTCGTCGCCGGGCTGTTCATCGCCCTGTTCGCGACGTTCTTCTACCTGCTGGAGGGCCGGCGCCTGTGGTCGTGGCTGCTGCGCCTGTTCCCGCCGCCGGCGCGCGAGCGCCTCGACGGCGCCGCCCGCCAGTCCTGGGTCACGCTCACGCACTACATGCGCGCCACGATCGTCGTGGCGTTCGCCGACGGCGCCGGCGTCGCGATCGGAGCGGCGGTCCTGCAGGTCCCGCTGGCGGTGCCGCTGGGCCTGCTGGTGTTCCTCGGCGCGTTCATCCCCATCGTCGGCGCCCTGCTCTCGGGGGCCGTGGCGGTCCTCGTCGCGCTCGTCGCGCAGGGCCCCGTCACCGCGCTGATCATGCTGGGGGTCGTCATCGCCGTGCAGCAGATCGAGAGCCACGTGCTGCAGCCGTTCCTCATGGGCCGGGCCGTGGCGGTGCACCCGCTGGCCGTCATCCTCGCCGTCGCGGCCGGTGCGACCGTCCTCGGCATCGTCGGGGCGCTGTTCGCCGTGCCGCTGGTCGCCGTGCTGAACACCGGGGTCAGCGCGCTGGCGCGCGGCGGCCGGCGCACGGAGGAGGTCGCCGAGATCGAGGGGTCCGACGCGCCGCTGGCGCCCGAGCGTCCCGCGCCCAACGACGGCACCGAGCACCGCGACGGCGACGAGCCGCGGCTGCGGCGCTAGGTGTACTCGGCCATCACGTTGGTGACAGGCGGCTGGTCGGGGGCTGCCCGGCCAGGGCGGAGTGGGCTCGGGTGGTGTTGTAGTGGATCAGCCAGGGACTCAGGGCCGTGGTGCGCTGGATGTTGCTGGTGAAAGGCTGCCGGTAGGCCCACTCCTGCGCCAGGGTGCGGTTGAAGCGCTCGACCTTGCCGTTGGTCCAGGGGCAGTGCGGGCGGGTGAACTTCTGTCGCGCTCCGATCGCGGTGACCGCCTCACGGAAGGCGAAGGACTGCCGGTAGGCGAAGGCGTTGTCCGTCAGCACCCGCTGGATGCGCTGGATGCCGGCGGTGGCGAAGGCAGCTGCGGCGCGCAGCAGGAACCCGGCGCAGGTGGCGCCCTTCTCATCGGCCAGGACCTCGGCGTAGGCGAATCGGGAGTGATCATCCACGGCGGCGTGGATGTAGTCGTAGCCGATGCCGCGGCCGCGGACGTCTTCGCGGCGGCCGTGGACACGCCAGCCGCCCCCATCGGGGATGCGGGCCAGTTTCTTGACGTCCACGTGGATGAGGGATCCAGGCTCAGGATGC